>QQUK01000127.1 GCA_008501655.1 Calditrichota bacterium | reverse complement strand
TGCAAGGCAGACGTCCTCGCCTGCCGGTTGTCAATCCCACCATGAATGGTGGGCCACCGGCGGATGAAATGGGTTCGTTTGCTCATTTTTGGGGACCCTAATTTAGGTATGAAAGCCATTTTGGAGGGTGTAAGTTTATTTGTGTAAACGGATTAGAGCGAAATGGCTTTTGAATAGAAAATGGCTTTGAAGCCATTTTGGGTTTGTGTGAATTTTTCATGTCTGCACCTCATACATTATAGTTATTCAAGTAATGAGGTGATGAGTATTTTAGGGAGAAGTTGTAGGAAAAGTGGAGAAACTATTAAATTTATTTAGATAAAAATTCTTTCTTAACATATTTTATAAGAGCATTTACTCTTATACTTCTTCTTTTTTTTGATTTTGTACCAGCACTCATAGATTCACGATACTTATCTATATTTGGTTCAGGTTCTTTGTCTCTGTATCGTTGATAAAAGTTGTTTAATATTATTGATATATTTTTTGGTACAGCATTAAGCTTTGAAAAATGAATTGCAAGTCCCCAAATACCATAGATATGACTAACACCATAAACATGATATTTTTTTAAATTAATTTTAAACTTTGAATAAATATTTAACACAATTTCAAATTGAGTAAAAATACTATCGATTTCAGATTTTGTTTTGCTACAATATTCTTCGTACAATTTATCAATTGTTTTAGGATTGTCACCTGGTAGAGGTAACTCATTTACCGTAAAGAATAATAATTCAGATATAAACTCCTGGTCTTCCATTCTATTTCTACCAGTTTTATCTAAAACATCTTTCAGGATACTTGAATTAGTAAAATCAATTATCTTCATATGAAAATAAGTATTATTGAATTTTGCATTTCTTAATTCTTGTTTTGTTAATGGTTCACCATTTCTATTTAGTCTATCAAAGATATTATTAACAGTTTGAATTTGATCTGTTTCTATATATTCAATTGTTAACTCATATTTCCAGAAATTAACTTTCCAACCAATAAAACTTTCCTTATCAAGATCTTTAAAAAATAAACCAGAAAGGCGTTCATCTCCAAATTTGTCCGAATGAAAATCATCAGGAATTGCTATTTGATTATCTATAAATCGTATAATAGCTGATAAGCGTTGCTTACCATCTATAACATCGTACATTGTTCTTCCGTCATTATTAATATGTTGATGTAAGAATATTGGAGGCATTGGGAAATTTTTTAATATTGTGTCTATGAGATATGATTGTTCACTTATATTCCAAACTTTATTTTTTCGTTGATAATTAGGGGATAAATTATATTTTTTAAGATTATAATCTTCCCAAAAAGTAGCTATATTAATCGTATTACTTCTTCTTCTTAATGATTTGTTCATAATGTAATTGGCTCTGGGTTATTGTAAAATGTTACATTATCAAATAATGTTGTTATAACTGCATTGAATACGTTTGGTGTATTAGGGTTGATAACTTTAATATCTTTAATCTCAGGGGAAATCGCTGTGAGAATTGAATCAATCTCTAATCTGTCAACATGCCAATATGAGGATCCACATATGATTAATTCATCATTAACCTCTAGATAATTTGCTGCTTTTTTAATCTCATCATTGATATCATTTGCCCATTTAAAATTCAATCTGGTTGAATCACCAGCAGGAGGTATCATTGCATTAACCATATTTAAACATGATAAATTATTGTATTCTATATTAAAGTCATCAATATTTGCATCATTGATAGATTGGTCATATTTAATTTCAAATGCTTCCTTTGCGACTTTGTATTTGTGTGAAAAACTTATAGAACCATGAGGTTTATAAATTTTAAATTTATTATCATTTTCTTCAAAGCCACTTATAGTGAAATTAATATCCAATTTTTTTAATACTCGTTCTAAAAATATATCATAATTGAAAGTAATAATATGAACTTTACTGATATTTGAGTCAAGGTTTAAGATGTCAAAGTATTCAGCCCAACCCCAGCTATAAATTTCAGGTTGTGAGAAAATAACTTTTTGGTTGTAATATATAAATAATGCTTTTAAGTACGTTACTAATTCTTTATAAGCTTTAAAGTAAATTTGAGTGTTACTTCTATCGGCTAAGATTTTATTGTCAATAATATTTTTATATAAAATATTAGCGCATGTAATTATATCTTCAATCAAATTTATTGAACTATTATATTCAATATTTGGTCTTGCTCCAAGAATCCATAAATTGGGACAGTACTTATAAGAAAGAAATCCAGGTTTATCATCCCCAGGCCACAGAACCAACTCGCCATTTTTAAAAAGATTAGAAACATCTATTTGACCTTTCAAATTCAAGAAATTTATAAGGTCAATCGTAAAGCCATTCCCTAATATTATATATACTTGTTTCATTTAAGTAATTGTTTTGAATATATTTTAATTTATGTATTCATAATATAGTCAAAATATCTATAGAATCAATGTTAAATTTATATAGGGTGCTTTTGTAAAGATGAGATTGCCACGTCCGCCCCACGGACTCGCAATGACGTTTTTACATTATTGAGTATACTTTCCGCCACAGGCGGACTCAGTATGACGAATGTATTGAGCACCCTTCGACAAGCTCAGGGTGACTTATTTACACACCCCCGACCCCTCTTGATAGAGGGGAGAGAGGAAAATATGATATCTGAGAAGCAGTTGGTGGCGAATCGGGCGAATGCGCTAAAATCGACCGGTCCGAAGTCCAAAAAAGGGAAAGAAACAGCATCGCAAAATGCAGTCGTTCATGGATTATATTCTGAACGGTTAATTCTTCAATCGAAATATCTTCAGGAAGATAAACAGGAGTTTGAAGGGCTTCATGAGTCGCTTCGGGAGGAGTTGCGTCCGGTAGGGGTGACGCAGGATTACCTGGTGCATAAGATAGCGTCGATATTCTGGCGGATGCGGAGAGTGATTGCGGCGGAGACATCGTATGTGAATGAGCAGATTGAGGATATTTCGAGACAGTGGAAGTATCGGAAGCTGGTTGAGGAGTTAGTCGATGCGGCGGTTGATGATGATTATGAGGTCGAAGATGATGTTGATTACCAGACGTATGTGCAGAATGAGGTGGGGAAGAATTCGATACCTAAGGCGAAGTTTGCGGAGACATTGGTGCGGTATGAGTTGCGGTTGGATAGGCAGTTGACGAGGACGTTCCGGTTGTTGCGGACGCTACAGGGGGAGAAGCGGAGGAGTTTGCCGGTGAGAAGGGTGGTTGAGCCAAAGGGGGATGAGCCGGTGATGTATAGGGATGGGGTGCCGGTGGAGTGAAGGGTAATGGGGCAGACGAGGGCGTCTGCCGCCCACGGGAATTTCGACCCCCGCTTACGCCCCCAAAAACGATGGCTTTTGTAAGGGCGGTTCGCGAACCGCCCCTACGATTGGTAGCCCACCATTTATGGTGGGAAACGGGTTTGAGACTCCTGCCTCCGCAGGAGAGGGGAAAGAGAAACTTGGTTCTTGATAGTAACGTACACCATCCCCGCGGAGGCGGGGATCCAGTTAGAGGGTTCTGGACCCCCGCCTTCGCGGGGGAGGTGAGGAGGAAATGTAGGTCGGGTTCCGTTGCCTTGAAATCGTAAGATTTCAAGATCGAGAAACCCGACAAGACAAATGGAGCATACTTCGACAAGCTCAGTATGACAGATTATATATTGTCAGTAAATGTAGGTCTCATTAGTATATACGGTGGAATAGAGACCCACTGCAAGCAGTGGGCTACCCGGTTCCGTTGCCTTGAAATCGGAAGATTTTAAGATCGAGAAACCCGAGAAGACAAATGGAGCATACTTCGACAAGCTCAGTATGACAGATTATATATGTCGGAGCCTATAATAAATCACCCTGAGTCCGCCTATGGCAGAAAGGGGACTTTTGTTTTCCCCTCTAAAAAGAGGGGGTAGGGGGTGTGTCTTGTCAGGAGGCACGCCTGACAACACGAGAACGGGAACCCACCCCAAAGGGTGGGGCACCCGTTGCAGGATGCCTGACAACACAAACGTTTACAAAATTTGTGCCATTGGAATCTTCAGATTCCAATGGATTTCACTTGAGTCTGAAGACTCAAGCGACACTGTAAATGTAGGTCGGGTTCCGTTGCCTTGAAATCGAAAGATTTCAAGATCGAGAAACCCGACAAGACAAATGGAGCATACTTCGACAAGCTCAGTATGACAGATTATATATTGTCAGTACCTATAATAAGTCACCCTGAGTCCGCCTGAGGCGAAAAGGGGACTTTTATTTTCCCCTCTAAAAAGAGGGGGTAGGGGTGTGTCTAATTGTCAGGCAGGATGCCTGACAACACAAGTCGGAACCGCAGGGGTTCCGACCTACTGACAACTGCCCCTACATGATAAAATACCGTTATTTACAAAGGGGATTATTTTCGTATATTAAACGCCATGGAAAAAGCGAAGAAAAAGATATCAGTCCAGACAGTAGGCTGCCGGCTTAATCAATACGAATCGGAAAAGATTGCGGCGCAGTTGTATCCGTTCGGGTTTGAGCGGGCGAATTCCAATGAAGCGGCGGATATCTATATCATCAATACCTGCACCGTCACGCACAAAGCGGATGCCGATTGCAGGTCGATGATACGGCGGGCGTCAAGGCAGAACCCGAATTCGAAAATCGTGGTGACCGGCTGTTATGTCGATAATGACCCGACATTAATAGAAGGGATGGAGGCAGTCGACCTGATTGTCCGAAATCAGCAGAAAGATGAGATTTCGACTATTGTGCCGGGGCGGTTTCCGGATCTGTTCACCGAAGAGCCGGATAAAAGCTGTTCAACGATGGTGTCCAATTTCTTCGACCATAACCGGGCATGGCTCAAAGTCTCCGATGGCTGTAACCAATGGTGCACGTTCTGTATTATTCCGACAGTGCGGGGGCGGATAAAAAATCGTCCGGCACTTGAGATAATCGATGAAATCAATATGCTGGTGGAGAACGGCTATAATGAAGTGGTGCTGACCGGGGTGCATATCGGGCATTACAAAAATTCGAAATCAGAACCAATGATGCGGAATCTGGCGTCATTGTGCCGGTTTATTATAAGCGAGACCGATTTACCAAGACTGCGGATATCTTCGATTGAACCGCAGACAGTTCGCAAAGAGCTGGTTGAGGTGTACGCCGAATCGAAAGGGCGGATCTGCCGGCATATGCATCTGCCTCTGCAGGCGGGGAGTTCGCGGATATTACGGGCGATGCAGAGACCGTATGACCAGAAGACATATATCGGTCGGGTCGAGTCGGTTAAGGCGGCGGTGCCGAATACGACAGTCGGGG
>QQUK01000317.1 GCA_008501655.1 Calditrichota bacterium | reverse complement strand
GGCGTTCAAAAACCGTCATGGGATGGACCACATTGTTTTACCATTTCCGCAACGGAATCAGAAAAATAGTATTATCAATATTAATTTAAAAAAGGCAGAACCGCTCAAGGGTTCTACCCTACAAAATCTACCTAATTTCGAATCACTTTTTTATCTGTTTTAATCCCCCAGTACAATAGCTTTTTTTCTTAGTTTTAAACTTTTAAATCTCATCAATTATGACTTGTATCTCAAACAATGAGATGTTACCTTAAAAATAAAACAGGGATATATACAGATGTATAGAATTATTTTTTTGTTTGTTTTTTTTTCTCTTTCCATTCTTATCTCAATATCTACAAGTGAAGCAAAGTGGATAATTTCCAGCGGAGTTGATCGTACTGATATTTCCAGTGATTTTAACGGGTACAATATTCTGTCAACCGGAACGACAGCCTGGTTGATTCCGAATGTTGAATCGGATAACGGGTATAACTTCTCAATCGGTGTTGCTCCGGATAATGAGTTCGCAATTTTCCGTGTTTCGTATTTAAAAACCAATCATACCGGTTGGTGGGAAGATCCCTCGTATACAGATTCATCAATGGAAATCGAACATACCCGGATAACCTGGCTTGACCTTCAGCTTCATTTAAAAGAATCTTTTATCCATCCTTTTATTCTGTTTAATTTTAGTGTCCATAAGTTCAATATCAAAAATGGTTTACTTGAAGATTTAGGTTCCGGTCTTGAAGTTGGCGATGCGGAGTTGCGTGGACCTTCAATCGGTTTGGGCGGCGGGATTCGTACCAAATTTTACAATCGACTCTCTCTTTCAGCACGGGCGACTAGAGTGTTTGGCGACATAAAAAAAGTAAAAGGTGGATTCTATAAAGAGTATATTGATGCTGAGGATATAAGTTTTTCCGGTTGGAATTTCAGATTGTATATAGATTTCCATATTCTATAGTTAAAAAAGGCAGAACCGCTCAAGAGTTCTGCCCTACATCATTCTTAATCTACATCATTCTCAATCGAGATTGTACCGCTTTTTCCAGCTCTCAGGGACACCAAGTTTGAAAGCATAAAGGTAGCGAATGATCTGACCATGGTGCTGGATTTCATGTTCATATAAATCCAACAGGATATCCAACAAATACTCTTCATTGTTTTCAAGAAAATCAAGAAGATCATCAGCAGTTGTTTTTAGCTTTTCAGAAACAGCTTTGGAAAATGCTGTTTCTTCAGTTTTTAGTGGACAATCGAATCCTTGCCATGCCCCTGCTTTGAGAGCTTTGGTGTAGCTGTGTCTTGCACCAACAACACACCAGAGTTGATGGCCGAGTGGGTTGGATGGTGTGTTCTGTATTTTTTGAGTCAGATATTTTTCCGGGATGAATTCTAACAGGTCGTCATAAAGGGTGAATGCCCGTTTGAGTTTGGTGATGATTGTTTTGTTCATAACAAAATGTACATAAAAAAATAACCCACAGCAAGGATTGGGTCATTCAAAATTTTTTATTGTGGTGTCAGGCGTCTCGCCTGACAGAAAAAAAGTCAAGAGCACAGGGCTCTTGACCTACAATCTCAGATTGTCAGGCAAGATGCCTGACAACACAGGACAATAAAAAAACGTCACCCTGAGCGGAGTCGAAGGGGACGTTTCATTATTAATAGAGTCACACTTCGTTAAGCTCAGTGTGACAAATTTGACTCTATGCTGATTTTTTCTTTTTCTGTTCGGTCAAAAGTTTCGGTTTGGCACCATCGGTGATAGTTTCTTTCGTGATGACAACCTCGCGGATTTCCGGTTTTGAAGGAATCTCAAACATCAGCTCAAGCATCGCTTTTTCAAATATCGAACGTAAGGCTCTTGCACCTGTTTTCCGTTCAACGGCGATTTTAACCGCTTCTTTCAGAGCATCCTTTTCAAAGGTCAGCTCAACACCTTCCATTTTTAGCAGTTTCTGATACTGTTTGGTCAGGGCGTTTTTCGGTTCGGTCAGGATGTTCAACAGCGCTT
Source organism: Calditrichota bacterium (assembly GCA_008501655.1). Taxonomy (GTDB): domain Bacteria; phylum Zixibacteria; class MSB-5A5; order GN15; family FEB-12; genus QQUK01. Next base: position 3,358 of record QQUK01000317.1, on the reverse strand, counting down.
CTTCATCGAGTGATTCAAGCGGGGCAACAACCGGAATACGACCAACGAGTTCCGGAATCAGACCGTAATTCATCAAGTCACCCGGCTGGGTATGTTTAAAAATCTCATCCGATTTGGCATCGACGAATTTTTTCTCGGCATCAAACCCGACCATGTTTTTCCCGATACGACGAGCGATGATTTTTTCGAGTCCATCAAATGCACCACCGCAGATGAATAAAATATTACCGGTGTTGATTGGGACAAAAGCCTGCTCGGGATGTTTCCTTCCACCCTTAGGTGGAATATTGGCAACGGTACCTTCGAGGATTTTCAAAAGCCCCTGCTGGACACCTTCGCCGGAGACATCGCGGGTGATTGACGGATTGCCGTCTTTGCGGGCGATTTTATCAATTTCGTCGATATAAATAATTCCCCGTTCAGTCAACTGCGGATTTGAATCGGCAGCCTGAAAAAGGCGAACTAAAATATTTTCGACATCCTCACCGACATAACCGGCTTCGGTTAAAACTGTCGCATCGGCGATTGTGAAAGGAACTTTGAGGAACTTCGCCAGAGACCGTGCGATAAGCGTTTTCCCGGTTCCGGTCGGACCTAAGAGAAGGATGTTTGCTTTTTCAAGTTCGACATCATCTTTATCGTTAGTGCGTCCCGGGTTATTCTGAAGCTGATAGTTGATTCGTTTGTAATGATTATAGACAGCAACAGCAACCGTTCGTTTGGCTTCTTCCTGTCCGATGACATAGTTATCGAGGAAGTTTTTAATATCAGCCGGAGAGGGAAGGTCGGTAATTTCCGACTGCGCTCCGGATTCGGGAGCGTTTTGAATCAGGTCGTGGCATATTTCGACACATTCGTCGCAGATAAATGACTCGTGACCTGAAAAAAGCCTTTGTACCTGTCCCGACGGTTTTCCGCAAAAAGAACATCGCTGCGGAAAAGCGGGTCTGTCTGAATCTTTAGACATGTTTATTCACCTGTACTTCTATAAAAAGGGAATAGAATATTGCTACTCCCTTATTTATTAACGTCGTAAACTTTATCGATAAGACCGTATTCTTTTGCTTCTTCGGAAGACATGAAATAGTTACGGTCGGTATCTTTTTCAATTTTTTCCAGAGGCTGTCCGGTAAACTCAACTAAAAGGTCATTTAACCGTTTTTTGGTTTTCATGAATTCTTCGGTCATAATTGCTATATCAGAAATCTGACCCTGAGTACCGGCAAGCGGCTGGTGGATCATCACTCTGGAATGCGGAAGACCGGCGCGTTTCCCTTTGGTGCCAGCTGATAATAAGAATGCACCCATCGAGGCTGCCATACCCATACAGGTCGTGGCGACATCCGGTTTGATCATGCGCATCGTGTCAAAAATTGCCATACCGGCTGTTACAGAACCACCGGGTGAATTGATGTAAATTGAGACATCTTTTTCCGGGTCTTCGGCTTCCAAAAAGAGAAGCTGGGCGACAACTAAGTTGGCAATATTATCATCGATTGGAGTACCGATAAAAATAATTCTGTCTTTTAAGAGGCGGGAATAAATATCATAAGCCCGTTCTCCCCGTCCGGTCTGTTCAACGACCATCGGAACCAAGAAATTGTTTTGAATTATATCACTCATGGAATCTGTAATTCCCTTTCTTTTAAATACTTCCTGTAAATTTCTGTCTTTATTTCTTATCGGCTGAAATTATTTTTGCCTTACCGGAAATAAAGTCGATAACCTTTTCCTCAAGCAGAGATTCCCGTAAATCAGCTATATTGCCTGATTGTCTGAGATGTTCTTTTGCCTGATCCTTGGTGATTTTATAATTATCAGCAAATTTCTGAATCAGAGCGTCGACATCCTCTGTCTGCACCGTTATTTTTTCATTTTCAGCAATCTTGTGCATCAGCATATTCCAGCGGATATTGCTTCGGCCGATCGGTTCATAATTTTTCTTAATCTCTTCTTCATCGACTTTCTGGTCTTTGTACTGTTCTTTGAAATCTTTGACAACGTTTTCCAGATAGTTTTCTACCAGAGAATTCGGAATCGGGATTTCGTTTTTAGAGACGATATGTTCAATTACCTGAGTTTTTTTGGCTCTGTTCTTCTCTTCTTCTTTCTGATTTTTGACATTTTCGCGAATGTTCATTCTCAGTTCAAGCATCGTCTCACCCTGACCGGTTTTTTTAGCAAAGCCGTCATTGAGTTCATCGAGAAGTCTTTCTTTCACCTGTTTTACGGTGCATTTGTATTTTAGTTCGGCACCGGCGAATTGTTTATCCGGATAATCATCAGCATAGTTGACGGTGATTTCTTTTGTTTCACCTTTTTTCATTCCGGGGAGGGCTTCGGAGAATTCTTTGATGGTCATTTTATTGCTCAGGTCTACTTCGGAATTTTCAAATTTATCAGTCGGGATGACGTTCCCTTTATCTTCCAGTTTGTCGATATCAAGAACAACGATATCGGTGGCACCGACAGGACGTTCGACTTCGCGGACCTCGGAGAAGTTTTTCTGCATCATTTCGACAACCTGATCGACTTCTTCATCTTTGACTTCGATAGTTTCTTCGGTCAGTTCGAGACCTTCGATTTCAACTTTATCGATTTCCGGGAATACTTCAACGGTTGCGGTGTAAGTCAGTCCGCCTTCATCGGTGAAATCCATAGCGGTGACATTCGGGTAGGATGCGACGCGGATTTTATGTTCCTGGACAGCCTGCGGATAAGTGTCTTTGAGGATATCTTCGGCAGCCTCGAATTTGACCTTTTCGCCATAGAGCTTTTTGATCATATCCATCGGGGCTTTTCCTTTGCGGAAGCCTTTGAGCTCGGTTGTTTTCTGAACTTCTTTCAGTTTGAGGTCGATGCGACTGTTTACCGTTTCAGCGGGAATTTCGATATTCAGTTCTTTGGTCAGTTCTTCTTTGTCTTTAATCTCTACTTTCACAATAATACTCCAAATCGGTTTAACACCATAAGTTTTTGCTATACAGTCATTTGCGGGGCGGTTTTCACACATATTTTCAGTATGTGCGAAAGGGGGGACTCGAACCCCCACACCTTACGGCACTAGATCCTAAATCTAGCGTGTCTGCCAATTTCACCACTCTCGCAATTTAGCCAAGTAATATAGGAATTTTGGAATATCGAGTCAAGGAGGGAGTTTTGGGTAGAGGAGCATACTTCCCGCCTATGGCGACCTTATGGGGCAGACGAGGGCGTCTGCCGCCCACGAGATCGGGAATCCAGACTGTAGGGGCGGTTCGCGAACCGCCCCTACAAAATTTGGGTAGCCCACCCCTTGGGGTGGGTTTCTGTTCCGATTCTTTTTGCAAGGCAGACATCCTCGTCACTTCAATTTTGT
>QQUK01000001.1 GCA_008501655.1 Calditrichota bacterium | reverse complement strand
GGGGTTGTCTGGGATTATAAACCGGAATTGGTTTGAGCGGCGTCCTCGTCTGAAATATCTGATGAAATGCTTTTAGACTTGCGATTTTTTGAGACATATTCGATTGAAAAATGTTTTAGTTATGATTCAAAATTCGAGTATTGTATCTACAAAAAAAAGTAGAAAAGTAGATAAATACTGGACATTTTCAAAATATCTTTGTAATCTAATGACTTAAATTGGCTTCACTAAGTTTATCATAATAAAAAATTGCCGATATATCTATGAAAGAAGAATTTAAGGATAAAAAATGAAATATTTAGTTACCGGCGGTGCCGGATTTATAGGTTCAAATATAGCAGCAAAACTGGTTGAAAAGGGTGAAGATGTCCGGGTACTGGATAATTTTTCAACCGGGAATGAATCAAACTTATCTGACATAATCGATAAAATCGAACTGGTTGATGGTGATATAAAAGATTACTGGACCGTTTCAAAAGCTGTCAAGGGTGTTGATTATATTCTGCATCAGGCAGCACTTCCTTCGGTTCCCCGCTCGGTTGAAAATCCTCTGACTTCAAATGAAGTAAACGTAGATGGAACTCTTAATCTGTTGGAAAATGCCCGTCTTGAAGGTGTCAAAAAATTTGTTATGGCGTCATCATCATCTGTTTACGGCGATGCTGAGGAACTTCCGAAACATGAAGGGATGGTTCCGTCACCACTTTCCCCGTATGCGGTTACAAAACTTACCAATGAATATTATCTGAAAGTATATTGGGGCTTGTATAAGCTCCCGACAGTAGCTTTACGTTATTTTAATATCTTCGGTCCTAAACAGGATCCGAACTCTGCATATGCAGCAGTATTTCCAAAATTTATCGAAGCGATGTTACAGGGAAAACAGCCGACTGTGTTTGGTGATGGTGAACAGTCCCGTGATTTTACGTATATTGATAATTGTGTGCAGGCGAACCTGCTTGCGGCTTCAAGTGATAAAATTGTCGGTGATTACTTTAATGTCGCCTGTGGTGGACAGTATACTTTGAACGATGTTCTTGAGATGCTTCGTCAGATAATAGGATGCGACATCGAAGCGAAGTATGAAGCTCCGCGACAGGGTGATATTAAACATTCCTATGCGTCGATTAAGAAGCTTGAAGATTTCGGGTATAATCCGGAAGTTTCGTTTGAAGATGGTGTGAAACGAACGGTTGAGTTTTATAAAAAGCGTTTGGGGATGTAGATTGTTTTTGTCAGGAAAGGGTTCCTGACAACGCTCATAGAAAGATTGTGCTGTCAGGCATCCTGCCTGACAGTTTTTTTATGTCTATGATTCTGTGTCAATAGAGCACACTTCGAGAAGCTCAGTGTGACAGATTGAATAGGGCAGACGAGGGCGTCTGCCGCTCACAAAACGTTTATGAATCAGCACCTGACACAACGTTTAAATTTTTGTCAGGAAGGGGTTCCTGACAACGCATGTAGGGGGTGGGGGATACCGAATCTATTCTTCGATATAAAATTTCCAGCCACAGAAATGGCCATGCCCTGCCTCGGGGTCGGGAGGACAGCAGATTATTTGTGTTTTGATGCGCGGATCTATTGTTTTGGCAAAGCCGGCATATTCAACCAGACCGACTGATTTGCAGGGGAAGAGCGCCATGTTTTTACGGAATCGTGCTGACTGCACCCGGCAATCGACCATATAAAATTCAAATGAGTTTTCGGTTTCATTCCGGATTTCCTGCGTGTTAATAGCTGCATACAACCTGAAATTCAACGCTTTTTTGAGTCCTTCGAGTCCTGAGTTTTCAGGGATATTATGTCGCTTCATGATGCGTTGTGCTTCTATAACGGTGAATTTTTCCCAGGCTTCGGTATCGTACCTGATCGCAGTCTGCATATCGGTATCTTTTTCAACCGCCTGAAACCAGAGACCGTCGTGAGCCAGCCAGTTTTTAGCAAAGTCTTCAATTACACCAAGTAATGTTTCTTTATCGAGGTCATGTATATTCATAATCGTTCCTTTTTATTTATTTTCATTCAGTTTAATTGAAAATTGTAAGAAAATCAATTTTTTCCTGTTCTTTTGGCAAAAGAATGTTACTTTTAAAGGAGATGATTAATCAATTGAATATCTGATACGTCAATAATTTGGAGCCAATTATGAGATTAAAATTTATATTCTTATTATCTGTACTGCTTTTATCTGCATCATACAGCTTTGCAGGAGTTATATCCCCGGAACTTTTAGATAAAATGAATTCACTCTCTCAAGGTGAGACTATTCCGGTCTGGATTGAGATTGAAAATGCTGTTGACGGACAGGTTTTGAAAAAGGACTTAACTGATAGATATGAACTTCGTGCTGACCGTTATCGTGAAGCGATGTCAAAATTTAAAAACACTCATACAGCGGCACAGGCAAAGGTTGTCTCTAAACTGAATCAGCAGTTTAATAAAAGTAACCGAAGGATTAAAACACACTGGCTGATTAATGTTATTGAAGCGGATTTAACAAAGGATGAGATTTACCAGTATGCTTCGGATAATGATGTGGTGACAATTTATTTAGAACCGGAGATTGAACTTATTCCGGTTGATGAGACTGAGAAAGATATTCAAAAAAATTCTGCTACTGCTCAGAATAATCTGCTTTTTATCAATGCCCGTCAGGCATGGCAGCAGGGATTTACCGGAGAGGGAAGAGTTGTCTGTTCATTTGATACCGGTGTTGAAGGAGACCATCCTGCCTTAGCCCCGAGATGGAAGGGACTTGATGGAGATTCTTCAGCGGCATGGTTTGACCCGACTGACAATGAACCGTTTCCGCATATTTTTACAGATTGCGGATGTAATATAAATCATGGAACCCATACGATGGGGATTATGGTCGGTGTGAATCCATCGACAAATGATACGATAGGTGTTGCTCCGGGAGCGAAGTGGATATCTGCGGGTGTGCTTGATATACCGGGTGCTTCTTTTCTTGATGCCTTCGAATGGGCGGCTGATCCGGACCGGAATCCGAATACGATTTCGGATGTGCCTGATGTTATCAATCATAGCTGGGGTTTAGTATATAACGGGGTTTGTGATGATATATTTTATTCTATAATAGAAAATACAGAAGCTCTTGGAATTGTAAATATTTTTTCTGCGGGGAATGAAGGTAGTAATGCAGGGACTATCAGAAATCCGGCTAACCGGGCTTTAGATTCTCTTGATTGTTTTGCTGTTGGAAATGTCAATGATGAAACCGGTGTGGTATTATCAAATTCTTCCCGTGGTCCGACAAGTTGTCCTTCTCCAGCTATCAAGCCGAATGTAGCTGCTCCGGGATATTTGATTAATTCTTCGATATCGGGCGGCGGTTATGCATTGTTGTCGGGTACTTCGATGGCTGCACCGCATGTTTCCGGTCTTGTGGCACTTCTGAGACAAAAAAATCCGAATGCAACGGTTGATGAGATAAAAAATGCGATACTTTTGTCAGCTGACAATAACGGAGAAACAGTTCCAAATAATAACATCGGCTGGGGGATTATCGATTGTAATGCTGCGCTGGCTTTGGTTTCTGATACTATATCGACACCGTTGATAAAAATTTATGATCTTGTACATGACCAGATAATTGCCGGGGATACTATCACAGCAAGCCTGGTTCTCAAAAATTTCGGACAACAGGCATCTATGGTTACTGCAGCTGTTATGAACAGCAATAGTGCTATAACAGTTGTAAACGGTACTGCATCATTTGGAACGATGATGCAACATGATACAACTGTCGGATCGGCTGATTTGGTTTTTGTACTGGATGATACTGTTACAACCGGTTCAACACTTTATACAAATATTCAAATTACAGCAGCCGGTTATTCAAGTGATTTAAAATTAGCATTGTCGATACCTCCTTTTGATAATAACAGATTACTTACTCATTCAACCGGAGATATCAATTTTACTATTTCGAGTTATGGTTCGTATGGATACGGATCGGGTACTCCTATCGGAGGCGGTTCCGGGTTTACCTATATGAGCGGCAGTAATGATCTCTGGACAGCTGGTTTTATGATTGGTAAAGCTCCCAATTATGTTTCCGATGGAGCTTCCGATGGTTCCGGTGATTTTGACGGTGATTTTACGGTTCTTCCTTCTTCGGAGTTGAATTTTGTATCTCCAAAGCCGGGAGTGACGGAACAATCCTATACCCGATTTACCGATTCCAGAGCCCACACACCGATGGGATTAGATGTTACACAGGAAGTTTATGGGTTTGATTATGCTCCATATACCGATTTTGTTATTATGCGCTTTATCATTCACAATGTTTCTGATTCTACTTTGAGTAATCTGTATGCCGGGCTTTGTTTTGATTGGGATGTTCCACCATCTTATAGTTCTAATGCAGGTGGATATGAAGTCTCTGATGAACTTCTCTGGCTTGCTTATAATAACGGTTCGCAAATAACAGATTCTAGAGGACTCAAGATGCTTGAGCCGACAATGACAACAACATTTACCGGTCAGGGGAGTACAATTTATCCGCCAAATGGATATACCGACCCTGCTGATGGTTTTACTGAATTTGAAAAAATAACCGCTTTGTCAAACGGATTTTTGACAGCAGATACATATAAAAGTGTTCAGTCGGACCTGTTTCAGGTAGGTGCAACGCAGTTAACGTTAGCATCCCAGCAGATTGATACGGTTGCATTTGCTGTGTTAGCCGGGGATACATATGCTGACATACAAACTGCAGCGGCAAATGCATCTACAGCGTACAACGGAGTTGTTACTGATGTCGATGATACAGGCGGACCGGACGAATTACCGCAGAGTTTTCTGCTTTCGCAGAATTATCCGAATCCATTTAATCCGACTACAACAATTGAATTTTCGTTACCCCAAAAATCAGAATATACGTTTGAAGTATTTAATCTGTTAGGTCAGAAAGTGTTTGAAGAGACGCAACATGTTTCAGCCGGGGTACATAAGATTGTATGGGATGGTTCTGATTTATCTTCCGGTGTGTATCTCTACAAACTGACGACAGAACGATTTGCTGATGCAAAGAAAATGGTTCTGTTAAAGTAGTTATTCGATTGTATATGGAATAGTTTTGATGCCGGTGAGTTTTGTAAATTCATCGGCTTCTTTTTTATAGCGGGTTATACAAAAAATATTTTTTAAGTCAATATCTGAAAAGTTGAAATCTGTTTTATGTCTGTACTCTCTTTCAACCGACCAGTCTGTTTTTTTGCCACGGGAGTGGGTTTGCCAGCGTGGTGTCGAGGGTTTTAATTCAGATTTATCTGCATAATACTGAACCTGTATTAATTTATTTTCGATTAGTTTTTTTTCAAATGCTATACCGTACGGTTCAAATGACA
>QQUK01000130.1 GCA_008501655.1 Calditrichota bacterium | reverse complement strand
CGGATTCGGTTCAAGCAGCTTATCAGTTAGAGATGTTATTTTAGTATAGAACTCCGTTTTTTTGTTTTTTATTCCCTTGAATAATTGTTTCATCGCATAGCCTAATGCAAATGAATCTACTAAAGGAGTAATTTCGGAGTTACTGTAAATCTCAGGAGCGATATGATTTGGTGAACCGATTATCAGTTTATCATATTTATATCCAATATTGCATAAAAGGTCAAAATCGTTCAGCATAACGGTAAAGGAACCGTTCTGCGAAACCATAATATTATCCAACTTTATATCACAATGCACAAATCCCTGCAAATGAATATAATCCAGCAAAAAACAGATCTGTGTTAAAAATTCAATTTCATTATTTTCAACAGTTTGATACTGTAAAGATCTGAATTTCTCAGGTGACAAATAGCTGTAGAGATAAAAAGGTTTTCTTTTCAGATGAATCTTTCGAATTCCCCTATTTATCTGAGGATGACTCAAATGTAAATGTAGATTAAAGGATCGTTCAATTTCATGTAAAAGGAGTTCCGGGTCAATGTCGGGGTTATTTACAACAGATTTTGCAAAATATAATTGTCCGAAATTATCTTTTACAAGATATGAGCTATGTAACTTACTTTTTGATATGGGCTTAACGATTTCATAACTCATTCTTTTTGACATCTTTTTTACCCTTTTTAGTAATCAAAGTGACACTATATGTCACCGATTATATCGATAATATATATAGAAGAATGGAGCGGGTTAAATGGGCGGCAGAGTGAGAGGGAATAACTCGAATGAACCCCTCCTATTTTTTTTATAGGACTCCAAATCTTGCACTACTTCAAAATATAATTCATTTCTTAATAAATACAAATTGAAATGCAGTATTAGTTTATTTAGTTTTCCCATTAATCACTATATCATCTACACCATATCTTCCGGTTTCACTTTTTGATCAAACTCCTCAGCAGTCAAAATACCTAAAGCGACTGCAGCCTCTTTCAAAGTTGTGCCTTCGGCATGAGCTTTTTTAGCAATCTTAGCAGCGTTATCATAACCAACATGCGGATTTAAAGCGGTCACCAACATCAGTGAATTGTTCAGGAATTTTTTGATATTCTCTTCATGCGGTTCGATACCTAAAGCACAGTTGTTATTGAACATTTCGCATGAATCAGCAATCAATCTAATAGACTGAAGCAGGTTATAAATCATCACCGGTTTGAAAACATTCAATTCATAATGTCCGGTTGCACCGCCGACATTGACGGCTACATCGTTCCCGATTACCTGCGCACAGACCATCGTCATTGCTTCCGGCTGTGTCGGGTTGACTTTCCCCGGCATTATCGAGGACCCCGGTTCATTTGCAGGAATAATAATTTCACCGATACCGCATCTTGGACCGGAGGCAAGCATCCGGATATCCGATGCTATTTTCATAAGAGAACAGGCAAGAGTTTTCATCACACCGGATGCTTCGACAATAGCATCATGGGCAGCGAGAGCTTCAAATTTATTCGGTGCCGTAACATACGGTTTACCGGTCAGCTCAGATATTTTTGCAGCTGCAGTTACAGCAAACTTCGGATGGGTATTCAATCCGGTTCCAACTGCAGTACCTCCAAGAGCAAGCGGATACAAACGGGTCAGACAACCGTCAATCCGGTCAAGACCGTTGGTCAACTGCTGAACATAACCGGAAAATTCCTGACCAAGGGTAAGCGGAACGGCATCCATTAAGTGTGTCCGTCCGATTTTGATGACTTTTTCAAACTTCTTTGCCTTGGCATCCAAAGTATCCCGAAGCTGTTTCACCATTGGAATAAGTCTCCGGTGAATCTCTTCAACGGCTGCGATATGCATAGCTGTCGGGAAGGTATCATTTGAGGATTGTGCTTTATTTACATCATCGTTCGGATGAATAGGATCTTTGGAACCGATAGCTCCACCCGCAATCTGGATTGCCCGGTTGGAGATGACTTCGTTAACATTCATATTTGTCTGGGTACCGGAACCGGTCTGCCAGATGACCAGCGGGAAATGTTCATCAAGTTTTCCTTCGATAACCTCATCTGCAGCTTTCACGATTAAGTCTGATTTTTCTTTTGGTAAAATACCAAGTTCTGTGTTTACCAGTGCTGCTGATTTTTTTAAAATTCCGAATGCCCGGATGAGCTCGCGCGGCATCGTTTCGTTTCCAATCTGAAAATTCATTTTTGAGCGGGCAGTCTGAGCTCCGTAGAGTTTATCAGCGGGGACTTCGATTTCTCCCATTGTATCTTTTTCAATTCTGTATTCCATAAAACCTCCAAAAGGCACATTGTTACTTTGCGATTTTTTTCACTAGCTGGAATATATACGATTAATCCAAACTCGGCAAGTGGGATATAATTGAATTATATGAAAATACCGCCGGGCTTAATACCCAGCGGTATATCTTATATATTAAATTCTGAAAAGCTTTATACTTAACACTTCTATAAAAATATAACCTACTTCTCTTCGTCTAATATCTTCCCGAGGATTTTAGAAACCGGAACCGAGCCGTCCCCTTCCTCTTTCATCTGAGGGAAAAAGACAACATCCCGGATGGTATGCTGGTTTGTCAAAAACATTACCAACCGGTCGATACCAAAACCTAAACCGGCTGTCGGAGGCATACCATAGGTTAGTGCCGTGATAAAGTCATCATCAAGCGGATGTCCTTCATCATCTCCTGCTTCCATAGCTTTCCCCTGCTGACGGAACCGTTCCAGCTGGTCAGCCGGATCATTGAGCTCAGAGAATGCATTCCCCATCTCAGCTTTGGCACAAAACAGTTCAAACCGTTCAGTAAGTCTGGGATCATCACGATGCTTTTTCGCAAGCGGTGAAATCTCAACCGGATAATCAACGATAAAAGTCGGCTGAATTAGCGACGGTTCTACTTTTTCTTCCCAGACAGCCTCGACAACTTTACCCCAGTTAATCAAACCTTCACCACTGACATGAAGCTCTTTTGCTTTCACTTTAGCCTCTTCGTAAGAGAGCTCCATAAAATCAACACCGGTTGCTTCTTTCACTGAGTCAATCATCGAAATCCATTTGAATTTCGGTTCAAAATCAATCTCATATTCACCGTATGGGATTTTATATTTCCCATGAATAGCAAAAACTACTTCGCGAATCATATTCTCAAAAAGTTCTGCGATATCTTTGTAATCAGCATATGCCCAGTACATTTCGATCATAGAGAATTCCGGGTTATGGAATCGGTCCAGACCTTCGTTTCGGAAATCTTTACAGAATTCCCAGACTTTGTCATAACCACCGACAATCAGCCGTTTGAGATATAACTCATCGGCGATACGCATATACATTTCCCGGTTTAATTTATTGTAAAACGTCTTAAAAGGTTTTGCATTTCCACCACCGTATATCGGCTGTAAGATCGGAGTTTCAACTTCAAGAAATCCTTTGTCGTTCAGATAATCCCGCACAAGCTGGATTATCTTTGACCGCATCCGGAAAGTATCGCGAACCTCCGGATTGACGATTAAATCAGCATACCGTCTGCGGTACCGCTGTTCGGTATCGGTAAGACCGGCATGTTTATCCGGAAGCGGATGAAGCGATTTCGAAAGCAGTTCAAATGATGAGACCTTAAGGGTTTTCTCCCCGGTTTTGGTTGTAAACAGAAATCCGGTACATCCGATGATATCACCTAAATCAAGTGTGTTGTAAACATCAAATGATTCATCACCAACCCGATCTTTCCGGACATAAATCTGAATCCGTCCGCTGCTGTCATGGAGATCGGAGAAAAATGTTTTTCCCATTTTCCGTTTGAGCATAATTCTTCCAGCGAGAGAAATTTCAGTTTCAGCTTCAGCAAGGGCATCAAAATCAGCATGGGCATCTTCGACCAAATGTGAGCGGTCATATTTATACGGATACGGATTTATGTTTTTTTCCAACAGTTCGTGAACTTTATTGCGCCGAATTTTTATCAATTCAGCAAGAGGCATTTGGGATTCAGCGTCCGGCGGTATATTCATATTTTCATTTTTTTCAGACATATATTTCTACTTTTATAAAATCGTTTATTGTTTTCGTAATTATTTCTTCAGCTTTTTCTTAAATGCCTTTTTAACAACCGGCGGCACAAGTCCCCCGATATCTCCTCCATTGACAGCAACATCTTTGACAATCGTCGAAGAAAGATAAACCCAGGATAAAGACGGCATTAAAAAGACAGTCTCAACATCGCGGGCGATTCTCCTGTTCATCAGAGCCATCTGAAATTCATATTCAAAATCAGAGACAGCCCGAAGTCCACGGATAATCGCCGATGCTTTCATCTCAACAGCAAGGTCAGCAAGAAGACCATCAAATCCGACAACCCGAACTTCAGATGGAAATTTCATTTTACTGATTGAATCTGTGATCATTTTTATCCGCTCATCAAAGGCAAACATCGGGTTTTTACCGGCTGACATTGAAACAGCAACAACGAGTTCATCAAAAATATGAGTTCCCCGTTCGATAAGGGAAATATGACCGTTAGTCACCGGGTCAAATGTCCCCGGATAAATCGCTAATTTTTTTATCTTTTTAGGCATACTATCTCTCTTTTGGCTGTAATAATAGGGGATAGAAGTTGATAAATCAAGAATTATAAACAGTCAGCCCGAGGGCAATCAGATATTTATCAATAGTAATCCCGGCGGTTTCATCTCTATGGGAGAAATAACCTTTGTTAATTTCAGGACGTTTAACATTGACTTTAAGCATATTTTGAAGGGCTTCTATTTTATTTTCATCAATCGAGTCCCCAACCAAGTAAAGACCGGATAAGGGAATTGAAATTCCGAGTTCCTGAAAGCTCTCTTTTTTAAAATTCAGAAGCGTTTTTAATTCAACACTTAACCTTGCAAAAGATTGGTCATCAGAAAAATCATATCTTAAAAGAGAAAAATGCGAAAGGTCGATAATCTTCTTTTTATAATAAAATCCGATAGAACCGTTGTTTGTAGAAAGATCGATTATCGCGCCAAGTTCCCCTCCGTTGTGGCGGCAATAAGTAAGAAATCCTTCCACTAATGCCTGAGAGCGCATTTTTGCAGATATTGTGTTCCGGGAATTTACATTTTGATTTTCGAAAAAAGCCACCGAATCATCAAAAGTAGTTTTGCGAAGAATCATCCCGAGATATTGAGACTCCACCGCTGTTTCAATTGCATCATAGATAAATTTATCAGGTGTATCAAGATGCATCTGTATAAGTTCAAAATTAATAATCTCATCAATCAGAGCATTTTTCGGAATTCGGATATGTTTTAAGAGGATTTTGTCATCAGGAATCGAAACGACAAACGAACCGCCATCAAGAAGCTGATGCCCCTTAAAGCTGTCAGGTTC
>QQUK01000269.1 GCA_008501655.1 Calditrichota bacterium | reverse complement strand
CGAAATAAAAATCAGCAGGACTTTTTGCCAGCCCAAAAAAGCACCAAGCATCGCGGCCATTTTAATATCTCCGCCACCCATAGAATCTTTCTTAAATAAAAAGTCACCAAGAATCGCAACAAGATATAACGAACCGCCTCCGACTAAGAACCCTATCAATGACTCTATTATCCCGATTCCGTCGGGAAGCAATGAAACAGAGAGACCGATGATAATCCCCGGAAGGGTAATTTTATCAGGAATAATCTGATGGTCAAAATCGATAAAAAATATAGCTAAAAGTGCCGAGGAGAGAGCTGCAAAGACAAAAAAGTTTGCGCTAAATCCGAATTGCCAATAAAAATAGAGATAAAAAAGAGCATTGATCATTTCTACAATTGGATATCGAATAGAGATTTTACTCTTACAAAAGGCACATTTCCCACGCAAAAACAGATAACTGAACAAAGGAATATTATGATACCACTTCAGTTGATTCTCACAATGAGGACATGCAGACCTGGCAGCCAGAAACTTCATTTTTAACGGTACTCTGTAGATTACAACATTGAGAAATGAACCGATACATAGACCGATTAAACCTACGTAGACAATATATAAATATGATAATTCCATACCCTTTTTATCGGCAGAACAGAAAATTACCTGAATTCAGCAAGCAAATTCATTATTATTCCACAAATAACCGGCGCAGCATTTTCTGCACGAAGGATTCTTTTCCCTAATGAAATTGTCGGAATCTTCTGCTTAATCACCAAATTGATTTCATTTTCTGAAAATCCTGATTCAGGGCCGATAATAATTGTAAGTCGTTTTACAGGTTCATTTAACTTAATACCATGAATCAGTTTTGCCTGTTGAGATGGATGAAAACAGAGATAATCTGATTCTGAATCGATCTCTGAAATGAAATCATGAAAATTTGTTGGAGCTGTGATCTCAGGGATATATGATCTTCGGGATTGTTTAACGGCAGCAAGAGCTACTTTATTGTAGCGGGTTAATTTACTTTTTATTCTCTTGGGGTCTTCAATTTTGACTTTCCCCTTCTCGGTCAGCAAAGGGACAAACCGCTTTACCCCGAGTTCTGTGCATTTTTCAATAATTTCATCGAATTTTGAACCGGCTGAAAGTCCGGCAGCAAGAGTAACTAATGCAGACGTCTCACCAAAATTCCTAACTACTGAATGAATTTTAAGTTCAACTAATTTATCTCTTGAAATTTTAGAAATTTCACAACGATAACCAACCCCGTTACCATCGATCGCAATGACTATTGCTCCAACAGGAAGTCTAAGTACTTTTACGGCATGGTGTGATTCAGTTTTATTTAACTGTATATGTGTAGAATTTATTGATGCTGGGTTTGCATAAAAAATAGGTTCACTCATCATTATTTTTTCCGAATAGTAAATGAACGCCATTCATTATCAGCTAAAACCTCATAATCTGACAACCCGATTTTTAACAGATGCTCCTCAATCTCTTCTACATCATCATCGAGAAGCCCTGATAATACCAAGGTACCACCACTTTTTGTTAAACTATTGAGCTTGTCCAGCATTGTCAATATAGTGCTTTTGATAATATTTGCACAGACATAGTCATATGGTTCATCGCTCTCACATAATTCGATCGACCCATGGAGAACTTCATAATCGCAGGCTACATCATTCATCTCAAAGTTCTCAAAACAATTCTCTACAGAAACCATATCATAATCTATTGCCTTAATCGATTTAGCACCCATTTTATCAGCAAGTATCGACAGTATTCCGGAACCGCATCCTAAATCGAGAAATGTTTTATTCTTCTTAAAGGTTTTCAGGATTATCTCAAGACAGCTTTTTGTAGTCTCATGAGTACCAGTACCAAACGCCATTTTCGGTTCAATTACGATATCATATTCGTATTCACCGGAATACTCCTCCCAGGGCGGACGAACTATAAGCTTATCACTTACAATGACACCCTTTATAGATTCCCGGTAAGCATCTTCCCATTCGATATTTTCGACAACACGCTCTTTTAAATCAGGTTCTTCATCAATGGTATCATCAAGCTCAAGCAATGACTGAAAATAGTAACTTAGCTTTTGTCTGAAATTATCATCAGAATCATCCGGCATGTAAAACTTTACAACAAGAGTATCGAGCCCCTCTTCTTCTTCAAGGAGGAGTCCCGAAGTAATGTTCTCAATGATAAAGTTACAAACAGCGTCGGAAATATTCTTAGGAACTTCTACCGATGCTTCAATAAATGCCTTGGCGTTAGTGTCATTCATCCTCAAACCCCGAGAGTTTCTTTGAGTTTATCAAAAAAGGATTTATTTTCATCCGGAGGTTTAAATGATTCCGACTCAGATAACTCTTCTAACAATTTTTTGTCATTATCCGAGAGTTTTGTCGGAACCCAGACAATCACCTTAACAAGCTGATCTCCCTGACCACTTCGATGAAGATGAGGAATACCTTTTCCACGCATTCGAAGTGTTTTTCCCGGTTGAGTTCCAGCAGGAATCTTTATCTCCGCTTCACCGCCAAGGATTGGAACCTTAACTTTTCCGCCAAGCGATGCTGTGGTAAATGAAACAGGGAGATTAATTATGACATTATCACCATGTCGATCAAAATGCTCATGCGGTTCTTCTTCAAAAACTGCAATCAAATCCCCGCTTTCACCCTTGTTAGGTGCAGCATTTCCCATACCGTCAACTGTCATATAATTTCCGCTTGAAACACCGGCCGGAATCGTTAATTTAACCTCTGAGGAGCCGTGAATTCTACCTTCACCGCGACAAGTTTTACATGCGTCGGCAATAATCTCACCAGTACCTCGACAAATATTACAGGTTGTCACCTGCTGGACGGTCCCCAAAAACGTCTTTTGAATAGTCCGGACCTGTCCTGCACCTTTGCACTGGGTACAAGTTTTTTTCGAGGAACCGGCAGCAACACCGGACCCACCGCAGGTATTACACCCGACAAGCCGATTAACTTTCAGTTTTTTTTCTATACCTTTGGCAATCTCTTCTAAGGTCAGTTTCACACGGACTCGCAGATCTTCTCCACGATTTCGACGGGTTCTTCTTCCCTGACCACCGCCCATTCCAAACAGATCATCAAAGATTGAACCGCCGCCGCCACTACCGCCACCAAAATCACGCATGAAGGCGCGTAAAGCATCACTCAAGTCAAATCCTTCAAAACCCTGCCCGCCATATCCGCCAAAACCCTGACTACCTTGTCCCATGGCTGAGTGTCCATACTGGTCATACATCTGGCGTTTCTGCTGGTCTTTCAGGACCTCGTATGCTTCGGTTGCTTCTTTAAATTTATCTTCTGCCTCTTTGTTGCCGGGGTTGCGGTCCGGATGATACTGCATAGCTTTTTTGCGGTATGCAGATTTTATCTCAGAT
This sequence comes from Calditrichota bacterium, assembly GCA_008501655.1. GTDB lineage: Bacteria > Zixibacteria > MSB-5A5 > GN15 > FEB-12 > QQUK01. The sequence goes on along the minus strand of QQUK01000269.1, from coordinate 2,011 downwards.
TCACCCGCACCCCGGTCAACACCGAGGATTTCATAGTAGTCTCTTTTAGACATAACAATTATTTCTTATCGTCGTCGACAACTTCAAAATCAGCATCAACAGCATCATCATCACCAGATGAAGAAGCCTGCTCCTGACTGCCTGAAGGTTGCTCTGCACCGGCATCAGGACCCGGTTGGGTTCCGCCTGCCTGTGCTTGTTCAGCCTGAGCTTTTTTGTACATCTCCTCAGCAATTTTATGTGATGCCTGCATCAGTTCTTCTTTAGCTGTATTAATAGCTTCTGCAGAATCACCTTTGACAGCTTCTTTCAGTTTTTCGATTGCCGCTTCGACTTTTTCTTTTTCACCAGCATCAACAGAATCACCGGCATCTTTGAGTGTCTTTTCGGTCGCATAGATAAACTGGTCTGCTTCGTTACGCGCCTGAATGAGATCTGCTTTCTGCTTATCTTCATCAGCAAACTTTTCGGCATCTTTTACCATCTTATCTATTTCATTATCAGACAGTCCTGAAGATACTTCAATACGAATTGACTGTTCTTTGTTGGTTGCCTTATCCTTAGCAGAAACATGGACAATACCGTTAGCATCAATATCAAAGGTAACTTCGATTTGAGGCATACCGCGTGGTGCCGGTGGAATATCAGCTAAATCAAATTTACCAAGGGTACGATTATCAATAGCCATTCTTCGTTCACCCTGAAGAACATGAATTGAAACAGCCGGCTGATTATCTTCAGCTGTTGAGAAAATCTGGGATTTCTTGGTTGGAATTGTTGTATTCCGCTCAATAAGCGGTGTCATCACGCCACCGAGTGTTTCAATACCGAGTGAAAGCGGAGTTACATCAAGCAATACAATATCTTTCATATCACCGGAAAGCACTCCAGCCTGTACCGAGGCACCGATTGCAACAACTTCATCAGGATTTACACCTTTATGAGGTTCTCTTGCAAAAAGTTCTTTTACAGTTTCAACTACTTTCGGCATACGGGTCATTCCGCCAACCAATACGACTTCATCAATATCAGAAACGGAAAGTTTTGCATCTGATAAAGCTGATTTGCAGGGACCGATTGTCCGCTGAATCAAAGCTTCAGAAAGCTGTTCAAACTTTGCCCTGGTTAAAGTAATATCCAGATGCTTCGGACCGGATGAATCAGCTGTAATAAACGGCAGGTTGATGTTTGTCTGCATTGATGATGATAAAGCAATTTTTGCTTTTTCAGCAGCTTCTTTGAGACGCTGAAGAGCCATATTATCTTTACGGATATCAATTCCATTTGATTTCTTGAATTCGTCACTTATGTAGTCAATAATGACTTCATCAAAATCGTCACCACCAAGATGTGAATCACCATTTGTCGAGCGTACCTCAAAAACACCGTCACCGATTTCAAGGATAGAGACATCAAAAGTACCACCACCTAAATCATAAACAGCGATTTTCTGGTTTGTGTCTTTTTGCAGACCATAAGCTAATGATGCTGCTGTCGGTTCGTTGATTATACGAAGAACCTCAAGTCCGGCAATTTTACCGGCATCTTTGGTTGCCTGACGCTGTGAATCATTAAAGTATGCAGGTACGGTAATTACAGCCTGTGTGACTTTTTCACCAAGATAACTCTCAGCTGAAGCTTTAAGGGACTGCAGAATCATTGCAGAGATTTCCGGGGGTGAATACTTTTTACCGTCAGCTTCAATGATGACAGCACCTTTTTCATTTTCAGTTACAATGTATGGAACAGTCTTCTCTTCTGAGGATACTTCATTGTGCATACGTCCCATGAAGCGTTTAACAGAAAAGATTGTATTTTCGGGATTGGTAACAGCCTGCCGTTTTGCAGCAGCACCAACCAATCGTTCACCATCTTTGGTAAACGCGACAACCGACGGTGTTGTCCTGGCACCTTCAGTGTTCGGGATAACCACCGGTTCCTGCCCTTCCAGAACGGCAACGCATGAATTAGTGGTTCCTAAGTCTATGCCTATGATTTTTCCCATAATAAA
>QQUK01000260.1 GCA_008501655.1 Calditrichota bacterium | reverse complement strand
GCTACTAATTTTATCCTGACTCATCTGGGAACGGATGAGGAGATTGCAGCATTGACTGAAAAGACAAAGGCGGCTTCTTTGACTAATATCCAGTTTGCGATGGATGGGATGGAAGTCGGGTTGTAGGTGTTAGAAGTTCTATTTTACATTTTTGGGATACCTCTATTTATTTGGGGAGTTTTTTTCTTTAGGAAGTTGGGTGAAGAAAAATCAGACAGTAACTTTTTTTGGTATGCTGGAAAAAAAGTTAAGAAAAAACATTATGATCCATATGATTCTTTTAATTCATCAGTGAATGGAAACATGTATGCTACCTTTTTTATTCTGGTATGTGGTTTAATATTTTGGTTCTTTCATGAGTTCGTCTTTTAGCTTTTGAATAGAAACCCACTGCAAGCAGTGGCTACTCTAAGGGATTGATTTACATTGTTGTGTAATAATCTATAAACCCGGGTCTCTTGGAGACCCGGGCTACGAATACTACCTTAAATCCTCAAATGAATGTGTCCTTTGAGTCTTCAGACTCAAAGGTTTAGCCTTCTGAATCTGAAGACTCAGAAGGCACGTAGGTCATATATTTCGTGTTGTTTGAGTCTTCAGACTCAAACAAATCTAATCCTTTAAAACCTTTGCCCGCATGAATTCACGGTTCATCTTGGCAATGAACTTGACTGAAATCTCTTTCGGGCAGGCAGCTTCACATTCATAAAAATTGGTGCAGTTACCGAACCCTTCCTTCTGCATCTGGGCAAGCATGTTTGAAACACGGGCTTTCCGTTCAGCCTGTCCCTGAGGGAGATAAGCAAACTGGGAAACCTTAGCGGATACAAACAGCATTGCTGATGCATTTTTACAGGCAGCAACGCAGGCACCGCATCCGATACAAGCGGCGGCATCCATAGCGGTGTCGGCATCTTTTTTCGGAATAGGGAGAGCGTTGGCATCTGGAGTACCGCCGGTATTTACCGAGACAAATCCGCCGGCAGCCATGATTCGATCAAAAGCTGAACGGTCGACGATCAAGTCTCTCTGTACCGGGAATGCACGGGCACGCCATGGTTCTATATAGATTGTATCACCATCTTTAAAATGCCGCATATGGAGCTGGCAGACAGTAGTACCTCTTTCGGGACCATGGGGGGTTCCGTTTACAACAAGTGAGCACATACCGCAGATACCTTCGCGGCAGTCATGGTCAAAAGCTATCGGGTCAATATCTTTATCGGCTAACTGTTCATTGACAACATCGAGCATTTCCAGAAAAGACATATGATCACTGATGTCTTTAGCCTGATAAGTTTCCATTTTGCCTTTGTCATTGGCGTTTTTCTGACGCCATACATGTAATGTTAGATTCATTATTTATAACTCCTTGTTGCAAATTCGACATTCTCAAACACAAGGGGTTCTTTGTGCAGATTCGGTTTACTTCCGACACCGGTATGTTCCCAGGCGGCGACATAAGCGTAATTATCATCATTACGTTTTGCTTCGCCTTCTTTGGTTTGGTGTTCTTCCCGGAAATGAGCGCCGCATGATTCGTCTCGATCCAACGCATCGTAACACATCATTTCGGCAAATTCAAGGAAGTCAGCGACCCGACCGGCCTGTTCCAGCATCTGATTCAGTTCTTCACCGGAACCGAGGATTTTGAGGTCGCTCCAGAAATCTTCCCGAAGTTTTGGAATCTGTTCGAGAGCTTTTTTCAGTCCGGCTTCGTTGCGGGCCATACCGCAGTATTCCCACATGATTTTGCCAAGTTCCCGGTGGAATGAATCCGGTGTCCGCTTCCCTCCGATTGAAAGGAACTTTTTAGTACGTTCGGTAACTTCAGCTTCTGCTTTTTTGAATTCCGGATGGTCGGTCGTGACATCTGAGTTTCCGGAGCGGGCATAAAAATTACCGATTGTATACGGAATGACGAAGTAACCATCGGCAAGCCCCTGCATCAATGCAGATGCACCGAGACGGTTGGCACCGTGGTCGGAGAAGTTTGCTTCACCGAGGACAAACAGACCCGGTACCGTTGATTCAAGGTTATAGTCAACCCAAAGACCACCCATTGTATAGTGGGAAGCAGGGTAGATACGCATAGGAGTTTCATACGGATTTTCACCGGTAATACGTTCATACATATCAAAGAGGTTGCCGTAACGGTCAGCGATGACATCTTTTCCGAGACGGTTGATTGCATCGGAGAAATCAAGATAAACACCAACTTTGGTCGGACCGACACCGCGACCGTCATCACAGGCTTCTTTTGCGGAACGGGATGAGATATCACGCGGGGCAAGGTTACCAAAACTTGGATATTTCCGTTCCAGATAGTAATCGCGTTCATCTTCCGGAATCTGATGAGGCGGTCTGTCGTCACCTTTTTTCTTCGGTACCCAGATGCGACCGTCGTTACGCAATGATTCTGACATCAGGGTCAGTTTTGACTGGTAATCACCTGACTGAGGAATACAGGTCGGGTGAATCTGTGTGTAACATGGGTTGGCAAAGAAAGCACCTTTTTTATGAGCACGATAGGTTGCGGTGACATTACAGCCGGTTGCGTTGGTGGAAAGATAAAAGACGTTTCCATATCCTCCGGTTGCTAAGATAACAGCATCGGCAGCATGGGAAGAAATTTCACCGGATATCATATCCCGAACAACAATTCCTCGGGCACGACCATCAACAACAACTAAGTCGAGCATTTCTGTACGCGGAAACATTTTGACAGCACCGATACCAATCTGACGGGTAAGAGCTGAGTAGGCACCTAAGAGAAGCTGTTGACCGGTTTGTCCCCGGGCGTAGAATGTTCTGGATACCTGGGCACCTCCGAATGAACGGTTGGCGAGCAGTCCGCCGTATTCACGGGCAAAGGGGACACCCTGAGCAACACACTGGTCTATAATGTTTGTTGAAACCTGTGCCAGACGGTATGTGTTTGCTTCGCGGGAACGGAAGTCGCCACCTTTAATGGTGTCATAAAAGAGACGATAAACTGAGTCACCATCATTCTGATAGTTTTTAGCGGCGTTGATACCGCCCTGTGCAGCGATAGAGTGAGCTCTTCTCGGGGAATCCTGATAACAAAAGCAGGAGACCTGGTACCCGAGTTCAGCAAGGGTAGCTGCGGCAGATCCACCAGCTAATCCGGAACCTACAACGATAGCTTTATACTTCCGTTTGTTTGCCGGGTTAACCAGCTTCATATTAAATTTGTGTGAATCCCATTTTTCGGCAAGAGGACCAGACGGGATTTTTGGATCGAGTTTCATTAGTGACCTCCTCCCGGTAAGGTTATAATTTTAGCGAGTACAGCGACCGGAATTGAAGCATAAGCTAAAAAGATGAGCCATGCTAACAATGCGCCGAATAATCTGAGTCTCTTTAACAGTTCCGGTTTTGTTAACCCAAGAGTCTGGAACAGAGATGAGAATGCATGACTGATATGGAATGCAACAAGTCCGACAAAAATGATATACAGGGCAGCTATTAGAGGTTCTGAAAAGCCTAAGATGATCATGCTGTAAACATCAAAACGTCCATCAACAAGCGGAAGACTTTGATATTCCGGATGGCAGTCCAGAAGAGTGAAATGGGATATATGGTAGGCGACAAAAAAGACAATCAGGGCACCGGTGTAAATCATGGTGCGCGAGGCTAAAGTCGATTCCTGATTTGTTTCTTTTGTATAGCTAACCGGTCTGGCTGACCTGTTTTCAAGCCAGAGAACGATTCCTTTCCAGATATGAACCAAAAAGAAAACTAACAAGGCGATTCTGAAGGCCCATTTGAGTGCACCCATATTCTGGAGTGTCTCAGCATAGACATTGAGTTGGTGCTGTCCGATAAAAATCTGGAGATTTCCCACCAGATGAACAATGACAAACCCGATTATAAGAAAACCGGTGATCGCCATCAGTATTTTTTTACCAACAGTTGCGTTTGAAAATGAAGGGGGAGCATTTGTTGACATGTGTGTAATCCCTTAAGAGATATAACGTTTATGTAATTCGTTTGCTTGTGAAAGAAAATACAAAGGAACGGGAAAGCGGTCAATGAAAAAGTGATTTGTATTATCTTAATTTACTGAAAAAAATGCATTATTTTTGGTGCAAATTAATCTTGGTCAAGTATAATGGGTGAATTAAGCAAACCGATTGACAAAACGAGAATAATTTATATCTTTAAAGATTACAAAATAATATACTTTTACATAGGGATGATACATGAAGAAAATCACATTTAGTATTGCTGCATTGCTTTTAGCTGCTTCCGTTTCTGCTACAACAATCAGTATGAAGATTTCCGGTGAAGGGGCTGTTAATGACAGTACAATAGCTAAAGGAAAAAAAGTTTCATTTGATATATATATTGAAAATGAAGGTAACTACAAAGGTTTCACTTTAGGCTTTAAAGTAGATTCAAAAGATATCAAAACAGCTGTTTCACCAGAAGACAAAGGAAACGGTTTAAACGAGCTTGGAAATATTAAAGGTCATAATGGCTTTGGAGATAAATCTCTCTGGGACTTAGGCGGTGTTTATGTAATCGATCGTCAATGGGACGGAGAACTTCCAGATGTCTTAGGATTCGGCGGGGTCAGCAAAACAAAACCGTATAAACCGCATGAAGCTGAAAAGAAATTATCGTTTGAATTGATTTTTAATGAAAGCGGAACTATTGTGGTTGATTCTTCATTTTTCCCGCCGACCGGTAAGTGGATGTTTGCTCCTCCATCGGTCAATCCGGAATGGAATGGACCTTATCTCTTTCAGGTGAAATAAAAATTTACAAGTCCGCTTCGGCGGACTTTTTTATATGAAAAAATTACTACTCATACTATTCATAATCCTGCTATGCAAAGCTGCATTTGCTGATTCATCGTTTGATACAACCGTTTATTCTTATAATATATCAATTGAGTCTGTCCGGCTTGAGAATTTTGAAACAGACACAATCTCAGTCTATTTAAATTCACCGAAGAGTATGCTTGGCGGTTATGATTTTAAAATTGCTATGCCGAACTCGCTCTATGAAATTGTCGAAGTAATTCCCGGTGATTTTTATAACGATTGCAACTGGGAATTTTTTAATTCAAGACAGGTCAGCTTTTCTGATAATACATTTGATTTTACCGTCTGGCAGGTTGTTGCTATTTCGGAACTTTTTGCGGATTCAGTTAAGCCATCCTGTTTTTCCTCAGAAGAAAAAATATCTCTTGTCGATTTTGTAATCCGTAAAAAAGAAAGGGAATTATTACAGGAGATGATCCTTCCGATTTTCTTTTTATGGGAAGATTGCTCTGATAATACAATTTCAGGGCGAAACGGTACCGAATTATATTTATCTCAAACGGTCATGAATTTTGGAGAACTGCCGGAAAAACTTGTTGAGAATAAATTTCCAACGGCAAAAGGGGTCATTCCGTCCTGTGTTA
>QQUK01000198.1 GCA_008501655.1 Calditrichota bacterium | reverse complement strand
TATTTATCATTCGGTTGTTAAAAATCCGAAGATAATCCCCGGGAATACCGTCTTTATGCTCTATGACACTTACGGATTTCCATACGATTTAACCGAGGTAATGGCTGAGGAGAGAGGCTATACCCTGGATGAAACCGGTTTTAATCAAGCGATGGAAGAACAGCGTAAAAAATCAAGAGCTGCCGCAACATTCTCAGCCGATGCTGCAGATGCTGCCCTGATACTTCTTGAAAAATTCAAACCGTTGATGGAAAACCTGTCCGAAACAATTTTTAATCGTGATACTCTTACACTTGAAACGGAACTTATCTTTGCTAATTCAACTGACACCGATGACGGTGCCCTCATATTAAAAGAATCTCCTTTTTATGTTGAATCCGGAGGTCAGGTAGGTGACATCGGGAAAATTTATGCTGATTCTTTTGAATTTGAAGTTCATATGGTAATGAATCACCAAAACTATTATATCCACCTTGGCAAATTTATAAATGGAAACTCTGGTGATGCCAATAATGACAAATCTGTAACCGCCGAAGTAAACGCAGACCGACGCTGGTCAATCATGCGGAATCATACCGTCACTCATCTGACTCATGCCGCTCTCCGTCAGGTTCTCGGTCCGCATATCAAACAATCCGGTTCCTACGTCGGTCCGGATAGAATGCGATTTGATTTTTCCCACCATCAACCGATGACCGATGAGGAAATCGAACGCATTGAACAGATTGTAAACAGCGAAATTCTCAAAGCTACCGATGTCAATACCGATGTCATGGATATCGAAAATGCCAAAAAAACCGGTGCTATGGCACTCTTTGGTGAAAAATATGATGACAATGTCCGCGTTGTTTCCGTTGGAACCTTTTCAAAAGAACTTTGCGGTGGTACACATGTAAACAACAGCTCTCAGATAGGACCGTTTTTTATTACCCTTGAAACCGGTATCGCCTCAGGTGTCCGCCGAATCGAAGCTATCACCGGTGAAGAAGCTATCAAATTTATGATTGATGCTCAGAAAAACCGCAAAGAGGCTGCCTCAATCATCGGTCGACCTGAACCGGAACTATTAGAAGGAATCCAGGCTCTGAAAGAACAGAATTCACAGTTGCAGAAAGAACTGAAAAAAGTCAAAGCAAATATGTTTGCCGGGGCCGGTACATCGGTCGGCAATGAAGAAGAGATAAACGGATTAATATTCTATACTCATTTCTTTGGTGAAACCGACAGAGATACAATGGCATCATGGATTGACTCAAAAAAAGAAGCAAACGATCCGGTTGTTGCAGTTGCTTTAGGTCTGGTTGATGATAAAATGACCTACGTAGGAGCAGCTTCCAAAGCAGCAACAGAGAGTAGAATACATATAGGTAATCTTACCAAAGAACTTCTTGCTCAATTCGGAGGCAGAGGCGGTGGAAAACCGAACTTTGCTCAGGGTTCTGTTGATAATGAATCAAAACCGGAAGAACTTTTTGAGACTGCTAAAAATATCATAGCAAAGGATGCATGATGCAAAATGATTCGATATTCCAATATCTGATCGACAAAAAAGAAAAACGGGGCGGAGGCTTTTTAGTCCTCATCGACCCGGACAAATCATCCGGCAACAACTATCTGGAACTTGCTGAATCTGCAATGGAATGCGGTGTGGATGCTCTTCTGGTCGGAACTTCCTTTATGCTGAACACTAATTTTTCCGATATAGTCAGAGAGATAAAAGAAAAATCCGATGTTCCTGTTATTATCTTCCCCGGTTCTTTTGCCCAAATCACTCCCCATGCCGATGCAATCCTGTTTTCCTCGCTCATCTCAGGTCGCAACCCTGCATATCTGATAGATGAACAGGTCAAAGGTGCCCCGATAGTCAAACGCTGTAATATTGAACCGATACCGACTGCCTATATGTTAATCGAATCAGGACCCCAGACATCGGTGCAGTTTATCTCCGGCACAAATCCAATCCCCCGTGATAAATACGATATAGCCTGTGCCCACGCCCTGGCTGCCGAATATATGGGAATGAAACTTGCATATCTCGAAGCTGGCTCCGGGGCAAAATACCCTGTACCGGTCGAAATGATTCAGGCGGTTGCATCATATACGAATATTCCGATAATCACCGGAGGAGGACTGACTTCTCCCGAAGCTTGTACCGAACGAATTGATGCCGGTGCATCTTTTATTGTTGTCGGAAACATTTTAGAAAAAGAACTTTCCCTTGAGAAACTCTATGAATTTTCTCAGGCAGTACATACCAAGGAGTCTATACCTGCATGACAAACGATGAAAAACTTGCCAAACTGAAAATGATAGGCGACGAATGTGCCATCTTGCGTAAATCTGTAATCGAACAACTTGGCAATTCTATCCTTGAAACAGCTGACGTAATCTCCGGAGTAATCGGTTCCGGCGGTAAACTTCTGATAGCCGGTAACGGCGGTTCAGCATCCGATTCATCCCACTTTGCAGCTGAAATGATAGTCCGCCTCTCAGCCGATAAAAACAGACAATCACTTCCGGCAATTGCCCTTGCGGTCGACCCATCGGTTATGACAGCTGCAGCCAATGATTACGGCTTTGAAAATATCTTTTCCCGTCAGGTCGAAGGTCTCGGTAACAAAGGGGATATGCTTTTTGTCATGTCAACTTCGGGGAACTCTGAAAATATAATCAACGCTGTCAAAATCGCCCGGGACAAAGGACTCATCACTGTTGGCTTATTAGGTGGAAACGGTGGTAAACTCGCCTCAATGGTCGATCGCTCAATCGTCATCCCCCATCCAAGTACTCAGCGTATTCAGGAAGAACATATCTTTATTATTCATACATTGGTAGGATTGGTGGAAAGCGGTCTTTTCTAAATGATCTATCTCCGGATTCTTTCAGACTTTTTATTCTTCTTTTTTTCTCTGTTTATAGTTTCAACTGCTTTCTCAATTGCTGTTGCTCAAATCTCCTTAGGCGTTTCTCTCTTTCTATTTATTGTCATCATCTTTTTACGAAAAGAGAATCCATTCGCAGGTGCTCTTTCAAAGTTCTACATCGCGATCGGATTGTATATTTTCTGGATGATTCTCTCAGCATTATTCAGCGATACTCCGCTTGCATCACTTTTGATTCTTAAAGAGGAATGGCTCTTCTGCGCTATACCGATAGGAATCTATATTCTGCAGAAAGAATCATTCCGCAAAAAAATCACAGCATCATTATTTACCGCATTATTTATTATCGGACTATATGGAGTCATCCAGCATTTCACCGGAGTCCACTGGTTTAAAACAGAATTGTATGAAGCGTTTGATTCCGGATATATCGCCAAAGGGTTTTTTCCGCACAGACTAACATTCGGAAACTATACAATTACTGCATTAGCATTTGTCGTCGGATACCTGCTATTTAATTTTAAAGATTTTAGTTTCTTCAAAAAAATTTCATTATCATTCGTTTATTTCCTCTTAGCTTTTGCAACTCTCTACTCATACAGCTATGGACCGATTCTGACACTGCTCATAACAGTACTTATTTTTGCTGTTATGAAATTCAGAAAATATGCTGTGTATGCAATCATTGTTTTAGCCGTCGGAGCGGTTTCATTTATTTATACCCAACCAAACCTGCAGAAAAGAATTTCCACCCGGATAAACAAAGAATTTGCCGAAGGAAATGAGGCAAGCCGTTTTTATATCTGGAAAAATGCAGGGGTGATGATTACCGAAAACCCGCTATTCGGCGTTGGCCAGGGGAATTTTTATCAGACTTTTGAGGAAAATATGCCCGGACACAGAATCCATGTCCACGCTCATAATGACCTGATAAATATTGCAGCTATCGGTGGAATCCCGGCAATGCTCTTTTTTGCTGCATTCTGGTTCCTTTATTTTAAATATCTGCTTGCTGGCATATATAAACAGAAACACCTTGAAAAGTACAAAATGTACCTCACAGCCGCTATATTAGCAGGTATTGCCTTTTTCTGTACTTCTTTGACCGAAGCGACCTTCGCTGATGAAGAAGTCAGACAGTTTTTAATGGCTGTTTTTGCCTTTGGACTTTTCCCTTTTGTGTCAAAAGAAGCAAAGAATAATGAAAAAGTAGGAAACCAATAACCGGATAAAGAGTAAAAAATCTTGACAATGAGTGTTAATTCCTTTTTACTGAAATAAGTTATGGCGACAAAAAACAACAAATCAAATGCAAACAGTCACGATGAACTGAAATGGCCTTACGGCAAGAAAAATTACATCTTCTTCGGTATTGCCATGATAGTCATTATAATCGGTTTCTTCCTGCTCGGCAGCGGTGATATCACAATGGCTCCGATTCTTCTGGTACTCGGCTATCTGGTACTTATTCCGGTCGCCCTGTTGGTTAAAGATAAACCGGAAGAACAGACCGAAACCGCTGAATCCGAATAATTTTTTCTTTCTCTCTCAGGTGAAAATCTCTATTATCAATTCATGAACCAAAAAACTATTGCATTTTTCTGCCCGTCAAAATCGTGGGGTGGTCTTGAAATGAATGTCCTGAGGATTGCCCTCTGGATGCAGGAAGCCGGCTCCCGGATTCTGCTGTACGCCGACCCCGATTCACAACTTTATAGCGAAGCTTATAAAACTTCTCTGCCGTTAATTTCGTTTATATCAGAATCAAAATTTTCTGATTTGAAAAATGCTGCCAAACTTAAAAAATCTCTGACAGAAAATAATGTTGATATAATTCTGTTTCACTTGAATCGAAATTTTCCTCTCCTTGCGCTGATAAAAATTATGATGAAAGATTCGATTAAAACCGCATACGTGCAGCATATGCAGTTAGGTGCCAATAAAAAAGATCTGATTCATAAAGTTATCTACAGTAGACTTGATTGCTGGATTGCCCCGCTCAATATGTTTAAAAAATCACTGGTAGAGTATACCTCAATACCGGAATCAAAAATCTCGGTTGTTCCCTTCGGAATCGAACTTGACCGTTTTACTGAACCAAAACGAAGCAGGGAAGAAGCCAGAAAACTTTTAAAACTTCCACTTAATAAAACCATACTCGGTTTTGTAGGGAGAATTGACCCTAAAAAATGTCAGCATACCCTTATCGAAGCAGCCCACCTCCTGATTCAGCAGGAGTATGATATCGAAATCCTCCTGGTAGGTGATAAATCAAAAAACGAACATGACCAGTACGTCAAAAAAATCGAAGAGATGATTACCGAATATAATCTCATTAAAAAAATCCATCTGAGAGAGCACTTCAAAGAGATTGAAGCAGCGTACAAAGCAATCGATATATTTATATTAACATCAAGTGCCGAAACGTTTGGAATGGTTACAATAGAAGCAATGGCATCAGGTCTACCGGTTATAGGGACGAACTCTGGTGGTACTCCGGAGATTACCGAAGATAACAAAACCGGTCTGCTCTTTGAACCGGAAAATGCCCCGGACCTCGCGGAAAAACTGAAAATCCT
>QQUK01000360.1 GCA_008501655.1 Calditrichota bacterium | reverse complement strand
GCCTGTGAAATGCGTGTGCGGGCGGCACACACAGGGTTATCGGGAAACATAATTATACTTATGTTTTGAGGTATCCATTGTAAATGTGGTAGGGTAGTTTTCACGATTAGAAATATCGTATCCAAGTTTGAAATTACCGGTCATCTGTTTATTGATTCGTTTGATGATTTCCCCGGAAAGTTTTACATCTTTTCTATCTATAACAGAATAACGGGTATAATCAAAATCAAAGTAATTACTGTCTGAAGAAGTTGGTCTATAATCTGGCAGATCAATAAAAACAGTATCAGATTCATACTTTGAATAAGCACCTTTAAAAATAAATCTTGTCGTTGGATTTAATAAAGATGCATAATTAAATGATGAGTTATAAGCATCAGTCGAAAGATCGGTACCTTTGTTGGTTGCTTTGGCATATCCCAGAGCACCCGTAAAGTATCCTTTGCCGACATGTTTTTTAAACTTCACCTTATGTGAGATTTTTTCTGTTTTCGGATAGGCGTTGATATCGTACCAACCGTCATCATAACTTACTCTAGGACCAAATTCCCCGCCGGCACCGCCGTTTACCGGATGTTTGGCGTCATCATAATAACCCTGTGCATTATCAACTTTTGAATTGAATGAACGGTATCCAAATTTGTAGCCAACCTGCATTTTTGAAAATTCTCCGTCAAGCCCGGCTTCAAACTGCTGCTGTTCATTATCTACTCTCTGAGTCTGAGAGGTCATATGACAGCTGAAACAGTGTGTTGAAGAGATTGACTGTTCGGTTCCTGTTTTCAAAATCATGCGGTGAGTTGCTTCAAAGCGGATTTTGTTTTTCTCCGTCAGCATCATGGATATTTTCGAAAGCAGTTCTTTCCGGTCAGTGCTGTAATCGGCATCTGGATCAAAAATTTCATGAGTAAGCATTTTACCACTCATAGTTCCAGCTGCCGGAAGCCATTCGCGTGCTTCGAGGTTTTCAAGAAGATCCTGACTTTCCTGTTTTACCATCGAACGATACTGAACCGATGCTTTGAATTTATCAGATGCTTTTGTATTTAATAAAGCGAAGATATTTTTATCGTCATAGTAATGACCGGTGAAACGAAAAATTGAATTCATATTTGTCGAAAGATAGGACAAACCGAATTCTGGAAGCAGTTCATTTTCACCTTTGTTATATTCTCCGACTTTTTTGGTGTTGTCTGAGAAATCTGTATAATGAGAACCAAACCAGAATGTCGTTTTTTCTGTTTTAGCACCTTCATCTGCTGAGATAAAAGTTGAAGTCAGAAGAAGGAATGCTAACAGAAGAATAGATATATATCTTATTTTCATAGCCTTCTCCTATCTTGTTAATCCCTGACCACCGGTAGATGTAGCCTGCGAAGGCATATCAGAACCATGGACAGATGTGTGGCATTGAGTACATTTTGTAAGCATGCCGCGTTCAAATGAATCCGGAACCGATGTTCCGGCGCGTTCCGGTGCCTGTGGCGTCGGAAAATCTCCGTCGACAGATACAACGGTAGCATGGAAGTGCATCGGGTGACAGGACAAACAAAGTGACGGTTCTGACTGTTTTAAGAGATTGTCAGCAACCGAACCATGTGGAGTATGACAGATCATACAATCTTCCTGTACCGGAGCATGTTCAAATACAAACGGTCCCTCTTTTTCCGCATGACAGCTATAACAAAGTTCCGACCCGCGGTTATCCATTGTCAATGCAGCCGGTTCCCCATGGACTCCATGACAATCGATACAGTTTAATTTACCTTCACCAATTGGATGGTGTGACGGCATGTTTAAAGAACCTTTGACATCGGTATGACAAGACAAACAGAGTTCACTTGATTTGGACACCGATGGTTTTTCATAACTGTTGTGCACGCTGTGGCAGCTTGCACACGTCAAATCCGCTGTGTTATGATCGGAAAATGACCAGTTATCAAATTTGTGTGATGTGTGACAGGTTAAGCAAAGTTCCTTTGCCCCAAACTGTCCTGAGTTCGCCGGATTGATAATCTTCTCCGGGTCACCATCTTCGATATGTTCAACAGCAGAACCATGACATGATTCACAACTGTTTTCTGATAACGAAGGTTTTGAGCTGAAGTAAATGCCGTGTGCTGTATGACCAAACCCTGTTGTGGTTTCATCATGACAATTGGCACATACATCGTTTGACACACCAGCAAAAGCTTGTGTAGTCAAAAGTATCAGACCAAAAAACAGAAGCAACAGACCGCTGCATCTCAGTTTTGTCATAAATACTCACCTCTTGGTTAACATAATTACCTCCAGTTAGCTTTTAGACTAACGTTCTCCTTACATATATAAAAACAATACAATTTCTACCTCTTTAGGTTAGTTAATGCAAACTAACCATAATGCTTAAAAAAGAGATCACTTTTGGTTTATCAATAATCCTCGTGCATAAATCGGTACATTATTTTCGACAACTTCTTCCGGCTTATACAGTTTACCCTGGAAACCTCTCCAGAGAGTAACGCTTAAAGCGCAGTCGAAAACCATGCCGGTAAAACAGCGGGCGGTGATTTCATTATTCTTCTTAATAATTTTTCCATCATCATAAAATTTATCCAGACGCTGGTTCAGATACTTCACATAAGAACCACGAATCATCTGATACACCCGTTTTGCTTTTGAGTGTCCCCGAAGCGCAGAAAACAATAACAATCGGTAGATATCCTCATTCTTTGTAAAGAAAGTTATAATATGAGAAGCAAAGGAACGAAGCATATCCTCTACCTCATTGACCTTATCAAGTTCTTCAAAAAAGATATCTACTGAAAGTCTTGCTTCAATAGCATCAAGGACAGCATCGTAAATAGATTCTTTGGATGTATAATGACGATAGAGTGCCGGTTCTGTAATGCCACATGCCTCAGCTAACTGCTTGATAGTTACTTTATCATACCCGGCATCAGAGAAGAGTCTGGTTGCTTCATTCAGTATCTGTGTTTTTCTGTCTATTGATCCATTTCTCATATTCACCTCGAGTTAACATTAACTAACATATTGTTTACTATCGGAAAGTCAAGTTAAATATTCACTCACTCTGCATTTTTTTGTGACTTTTTTCACTTAATAATATAGAACTTACACTTTTTAACTACCTCATATATCATTTAAATCTATGTAATACAATACCATAACAATCATGCCCACAAAAAGAGGATTAGTGCATACTAACTCATATATAACAGAACTTATCATGTCCTATTTTGTCCTCTAAATAGTGTAATTTTTGTTTTTTTTCATTCTTCCTGATACTCTCCTCCGATTAGGCTGGACTAATTATTGAAAAAATTGTATGATAGCTGAAATAATTAAAAACGTTTGTATGAAAGGTATATGTAATAATGTCAGACTCAAAAAGAGATATTGTAATCAGACTTCTCCCCGAAGTTGAATTAATCAAAGATGAAGATTTAAAAAATAAAACAATCGCATGTTGGGAAGAAGCGATTGAATTCCGCGGATGGACCGAAAATTTGCTTCGTAATATCCCGTTCACATTGCTTGCTGAAAATGTTCAGATCATGTTTATCGACCATGTTCGCGCTTGCTGTCTGATGTGCATCGCATGCGATAAAGTTCTCGATGAAGTCCACGGCGCAAAGAAAACAAAAGTCAATCGTGACTACCTTATCTCCGGTTCCCTCTTAGCCGATGTCGGCAAACTTCTGGAGTTTGAAATCATCGACGGTAAACCGAACAAATCCGATTATGGCAAACATATCCGTCATCCTTTCTCCGGTGTCGGACTAGCCTTTAAACATGGTCTCCCCTCTGAAGTGATGCATGTCATCGCTACTCACTCCAAAGAAGGTCATGGTGAAAAACTTCTACCGGAATCAATCATCTTCCATCATTGTGATTTTATCGACTTTGATCTGGTGCGGTAGGAGCTATAATGTCAAAACAGAACCTTGTTGAAAAAATAGCCCAGCAATTTGCTGTTGGGCTCGATAATGGTCACATTGTCAAATCAGGTGATTATCTCTCCATCTCCCCCGCCCATGTCATGACCCATGACAATACCGGTGCGGTCATTCCGAAATTCAAATCTATCGGTGCAACAAAAATTGCCAACGTCCGCCAGATAGTCAATACGCTTGACCATAATGTTCAGGACAAGTCCGAGACAAACCTTACCAAATATAAAAAAATTGAAGAGTTTGCCAAATCTATGGGGCACGACTTCTACCCCGCAGGTCGGGGCATCGGGCATCAGATTATGTGTGAGGAAGGCTACGCCTGGCCGGGCACGATGGTCGTTGCCTCCGATTCTCATTCCAACATGTACGGTGGGATGGGTGTGCTGGGAACTCCGATTGTTCGTACCGATGCTGCCGCTCTTTGGGCGACAGGTCGTACCTGGTGGCAGGTTCCCCCGGTTGCAAAAGTCACCCTCACAGGGAAACTAAAAGCGGGTGTTACCGGTAAAGATGTTATTGTTACCCTCTGTGGACATTTCAACAATGATGAAGTTCTCAACCACGCGATTGAATTTGTCGGGGACGGTATAACGGAAATAAGTTTGGATGACCGTTTAACAATTGCCAATATGACAACCGAATGGGGTGCACTCGCTGGAGTTTTCCCTATTGATGAGGTTACGTATCAATGGCTTGAAGATAGAATTGCATTTGTTGCTAAACGCGGTCTTGCCGGCGTTCCATCCGATGCTGATGCTAAAAACGGTGCACATCCAAGATTGAATAATGATCGATTAAGCGAATTGAAAGGAAATACTCTTAAAGCTGACGAAGATGCTTTTTACGCGAAAGAGTTGACCCTTGACCTTTCGACGGTAACCCCGCACGCTTCCGGTCCTAATCATGTCAAAGTTATGACTCCGATTCCACAAATGTCTGATGTTAAGATTCACAAAGCGTATCTTGTTTCATGTGTCAACTCCCGGGTTGAAGATATCGCGCAAGCTGCCGAGGTCGTCGCCGGTAAAAAAGTCGCCGACGGCGTAGAATTTTACATAGCTGCCGCATCTTCTGAAGTACAGGATGCATCAGAATCTCGCGGTGACTGGCAGAAACTTGTTGATGCCGGTGCCAAAGTCCTCCCTCCCGGATGCGGACCATGTATCGGACTGGGTGATGGACTTCTGGAAGATAACGAAGTCGGTATTTCGGCAACGAACAGAAATTTCAAAGGACGCATGGGTTCAAAATCAGCCGAGGCATACTTAGCATCACCGGCTGTTGTGGCAGCTTCAGCTATCGCCGGACATATCGCCATGCCATTTGAAATGGAAGTCGCCGAAGTGAAAGCTTCGATTAAAGTGAACAAACGACCCGTCGAAGCAGCTTCTGTTAAGATTGTTGACGGCTTTCCAACAAATATATCAGGCTCTTGCCTGTTTGCACATTTAGATAATCTCAACACCGACGGTATTTATCCCGGTAAATATACATACATCGATGATTTCACCGCCCAACA
>QQUK01000200.1 GCA_008501655.1 Calditrichota bacterium | reverse complement strand
GAAATCATCAAACGAATCAATAAACAGATGACCGGTAATTTCAAACTTGGATACGATATTTCTAATCGTGAAAACTACCCTACCACATTTACAATGGATACCTCAAAACATAAGTATAATTATGTTATAGGTGATGGAATTTCAACTAAGAAATTCTATGCACAGGGTAAACTGCGTTATAGAAAAGGTCTTAAGTATAATACATCACTGAAAGTCCGTTTTGAAAAGATATCCGACCCGTTTGTTTCCGGTCGCGGTCTTTTTGAAAGATCAGGTCATGGTGATACACTGTTGGATCCGTTAGTGCCAACTTCAACCTGGGTTTTTTATTTCCAGCGTGAAGCACTTCGGTATCAGGATATTACAACACAGCCGACTCAGGTTCTTGATTTTGCCTGGCAGTCAAATTGGACCGTAAATAATAAAGTCAACATGACTCTTGGCTTTACCGGGAAATTTGATAAAAATGGTGATCTTGATTCTCTTGATGTTAAGCATACATCGTACACTCCCTCAATGGCTATTAACATTATGCCAAACGAGAAATTTGCAGTAAACGGTGGAGCTTCGTATCAGTTAAACAAATCAAAACTACCGATTACGGTAGCTTTGTTTGATGGCTGAGGTGGCCATATATTCCGCGACGCCGGTGGCGACGCTCGACACTATGGTTCCATTTTTGCAATGACTGATTATGAAAGCAAAGCTTTAAATCTTTACGCTTCAACATACTTGATGGCTACGGATAAAATGAAATTGAAAGGTATGGTTACCTTTACCAAATCCGAAGCTGCTCTTGACGAAGTTGTCATGCCAGACTCGACAACTATAGCAGAGATTACAGACGATGATTTAATTGATAATCAGGATTATGATTTTACAAACATGTTTTCCTATTCCGACCTCGACTATTCATTGTTGAAACTTGAATTAGGGATGACTTATAAACTTTCACCGGTTCTGACTATCACAGCCGATGGAATGTATGCTGATCTAACCGATGATCAGACCTATGTATATGGTGATTTGACCGGCTCTTACTTTATGATTCGGACCGGATTTAAATATACATTTTAAATAGGTTTTAATTAACGGGAGTATCTGCCGGGCGGATACTCCCAAATTTATTTTTTTCGGCATTTTTTGCAAAAAATGCCCTCCTTTTGTTATTGCTTCTCTTACGTAAGCCGTGTCGTAGTAATACGATACGGCTTGTGAAAAAAAGCACTTGTTTTGTTCTCTTTTTCACCTATACTAATGAACTAAATTTTGATATCTACGTGGTAGTATAAAGGAGAAGCAATGAATACAAATTCAAACAAACAGTCAGTTTTCAGACATCCTTTAGGAGGAATCGGCGGAGCTTTATTTATCGCCGGTCTTATTCTGTTCATAATATTAGTTTTGATAGATATAACAGCTGCTGATGAAAACCCATATCGGTCACTGGTAACATTTATATTTGCACCGGCAATCTCAATCTCCGGCTTTTTACTATTCTGGTTAAGCACCTGGATGCAGATAAAAAAAGCACGTAAAAAAGGTGAACGTTACCAGTTCAACTTTACCTTTGACAACACAGATCCGCATTATATGAGAAACATCGGTATCTTCTTGGGGATTCTGTTTGTTCTGGTTATTCTGACAATATTCTCCGGTACAAAAGCATATGAAGCAACCGACTCGGTTACATTCTGTGGTGAAACCTGTCATGAGGTAATGGAACCGCAATACGTAACATATCAGAATTCCGCCCATGCCCGGGTTCATTGTGTTGAATGTCATATCGGTCCCGGTGCAACATTTTTTGTAAAATCAAAAGTTGACGGGATGCGTCAGCTCTATGCTACAGCAGTAAACAGTTTCAGCCGTCCTATTAAAACACCGGTACACAATCTTCGTCCGGCACAGGAAACCTGCGAAGGCTGTCATTGGCCGCAAAAGTTCTACGGCGAAAAAATGATTACTAATACATACTATAAATCTGATGAAGAGAACTCCCCTTGGACAATTAAAATGCTGGTCAAAATCGGTGGCGGAAATCCAAGAACCGGGAAGCTTGAGGGCATTCACTGGCATATGCTTGGTCCAGAAATCAAATATGTAGCCGAAGATTACCAAAGACAAGAAATCAATTGGGTACAGGTTGTTAAAGATGATGGTGATACCTTGATTTATAGAATGCCGGATACTGATGAACCGGAATTTGAAAATCCGGAAACCGATCTACGCAGATTTGACTGTATGGATTGTCACAACCGGCCGTCCCACTCATTTAATCCACCGGCAAAGCTTATTAACTTAGCCTTATCAACCAGGAATATTTCACCGGAACTTCCTTCAGTACGGGAAAAAGGGCTTGAGATATTAAATGCTGAATATGAGACCAAAGATCAGGCAATACAGACAATAGCTGCTGATTTTAATGCTTTTTATGATGAAGAGTATCCTGAAGTCGCCAAAGGGAAAAGTACTGAAATCAAACAAGCTATCGAAGAGTTACAGACAATATATCAGCAGAATTTCTTCCCGGAAATGAAAACAGATTATCGGGCTCGAACCAATAATTTGAGTCATTTTGTAAATGACGGCTGTTTCCGCTGTCATAATGGTGAAATGGAAAATCAGCATGGCGAAAAACTGACAAATGACTGTACAACATGCCATCTTATTGTGGCACAAGGACCTTCGGAAGATGTTGAGCAGCTTGAGAGCAATATAAATGGCATCGAATTTAAACATCCGGAAGATATCGACGGTGCCTGGATGGAATATAAGTGTACTGAGTGTCATACACCTGAATCAGGATATTAATTGTATGAAATATGGACTAAAGAGAAGATAAAAAATGTCCGACATTGTGAAAAATATAACTTGCGGTTAGTGATTCTTTACTTATATTAGTAACCGAATAAAGTTGGTACTGTTTTGGATGGTTTGTAAGGTGATTGTCTGAAAACAGTATGTAAGGTAGACTTTTAGAGTAGTTGGGCAGGTAATGATGGTAAAAATAATAAGTATAACAGCAACGGTTCTTTTGTTGTCAATCCCGGTTTTAGCCGCAGACAAAGATTGTTTAAAATGTCATGGTCAAGGTACCGATTCAAAAGCAACAAAAGTTGATGAAAACAGTATTGCTTCTTCGGTGCATAAAAATCTTCTCTGTGCCGACTGTCATGATACTATTAATCCGAAGAAAAATCACAGAGGGAACAAAGTGTTTGCCTGCGGCAGTTGTCATGACTCCGAGCAGAAAGCATATCTGGAATCTCCGCATATGAAAGGGCGTACAGTAAATATTGATCAGCTTCCGACTTGTAATACATGTCATGGGGGACATGATATCCTTCCGGTTGATAATCAGTATGCGAAAACAAATCATTTAAACGCTGTACAGCTTTGTATTTCATGTCATGAAGATGAGACTCTGCAAAAGAAATCGGATGTTCTCCCTGAACCACAAATGATTGTTGCGTATGAGAACTCTGTGCATGGTAAGGCACTTTTAGTTGAAGGGAATGAAAAGGCACCTTCATGTATAGACTGTCACGGTTCTCATTCATTTTTACCGTCTGATAATCCTGATTCCCCCATTCAGAAAACTAAAATTGCAGCGACCTGTGGAAATTGCCATTTAGAGATAATGGAGACGTATAAAACATCGATCCATGGTGTCGCACTTGCTAATGGTGTAATGGAATCACCAACCTGTACCGACTGTCACGGTGAACATAATATTAAATCTCATTTTGATGAAGAGTCGACCGTGTATGCAACGAATGTACCGAAAACATGTTCTGAATGTCATACCTCTGAAAAAGTTGTCGGAAGATTCGGACTCAAAGCTGACCGTATTAAAACATTTAAGGAATCATTCCACGGTATCGCCAATGAGTTTGGTGAAAAAAGAGCAGCAAATTGTGCCTCCTGTCATGGTGTCCATAATATTTATAAACAGGACAATCCGAAATCATTGATTAATAAAGCTAATATTGAAAATACATGTGGTACCTGTCACGAAGACCTGCCGGCTGATTTTGCCCAGGGTGAAGTACATACTTCGGCTGATGATCCGGAATCCGGAGGGAAGTTCTTCGTGAGACAGTTTTATATAATTTTCATCTCACTATTGATTTTAGGGTTTATCATCTACCGGGTACTGGAATACAAACGTCGGGTGAAAAGAGTGGAGTAAGCAAAAGATGAATGGGAAGCATTTAAAACAAACTTTAATTTTATCCGGGTTAATTTTTATACTTTTTTTCTGTGAGACCGGCTGGACACTTGAAAAGTGTCAGATCTGTCACAGCAAAAAGGATATTCACCGCACTGAAGAAACAGGACGTAAGATCCCGCTTTTTGTCGATGAATCAATCCTTGGAAAATCGGTTCACAGCGAAAGAGAATGTACCGACTGTCATGCAGATATTGTTGAAATTCCTCATAAAAAACCGAAAAAAGTAAACTGCAAACGCTGTCATTACGAAGGTAACCCGGTTGGTGCTCCTGAAGGTCAATTGTATGATCAATTTGAACATTCTGTACATGGAATGGCGGTAATGAGTGGAAATGACAAAGCCCCGGTCTGCCAGGATTGTCATGGTAATCATGATGTTATTATACATACTGACTCGACATCTAAAATGTATTGGCAGAATATTCCGAAAACCTGCGGAAGCTGTCATATTGAAATCTATGCGACATATAAAGAATCTGTTCATGGGGTTGCGGTTGCAAACGGTGTCAAAGATTCACCGGTTTGCTCAGGCTGTCATGGCGAACATAATATCAGATCTCCAAAAGAGGATGATTCCCGTGTCTCTCAGATGAGAATTTCTCAGACATGTTCAGAATGTCATGGTGAAAAAGGAGTTGTCAGTAAATACGGTATTAAAACCGACCGTTCGGCAACATTTGAACATTCCTTCCATGGAGTTGCTCAGCAGATGGGAAACCGAACTGTTGCGAACTGTGCTTCATGCCACGGCTATCACGATGTCAGAAAAGAAGACGATCCAAAATCATCTATAAATCCAGCCAATATAAAAGAAACATGCGGTTCTGCCGATTGTCATCCGACTGCAACTGCAGAATTTGCTTCCGGTCAGATTCATATAAATCCGAAAAGTGAAGAATCCGGAATACTCTACTATATCTCGAAGTTTTTCTTAATATTGACGGTATCAACACTAATCGGGCTGTTTATATTTATTCTCATGGATCTGTTCCGCCGGGCAAAAACTGCAAGACAGAAGAGGCATGGCAAATGAAGCAGACAAATGAAAATATGAACAAACGGGAATCGTTAATCAAAGATCTGACTGCGAATATCATTGATTCAGCAAAGGATATTGTCAAAGAAACCGAATCTCAGGAAGTCACTAAAGATATTCATATAGAAGTAACGAACAGACTTAATTATGAGACAAACTCATTATTGAACGAAGTTGTTACCAAGCTTTCACCTTCAATCGTTGACATCAATATAAAAGAACAACCGGAAGGTAGAAAGTTTGAACGGTTTGGAAAAAACTTCCGTTCCCAGCATATGTTAATGTTTGTGTCTGTGATAATTCTTATCATCACCGGTATGCCGCTGAAATTCCCTGAGTTTGGAATATCAAAGTTTGTTATCATCTCAATGCTTGGTGGTCTTGAAAACTCTACTCTGATTCACCGAATCGGAGCTGTAGGCTTGATAATCGTCGGCGTCTGGCATCTTATTTACATTATTTTCTCAAGAGTTGGAAGAAGAGATTTCTTCCTCATGATTCCGAATCTTCAAGATGCCAAAGATGCAATACAGACGATTCAATACTATATCGGAAAACGAGCCAAAGGACCAAAATTCGGACGTTTCTCATTTATTGAAAAATTTGATTATTGGGCTGTCTACTGGGGTATGATAATCATGATCGGCTCCGGTGCAATCATGTGGTATAAAGAGTTGTTTCCTAAATATGCGTATGATATCGGACGTGAAATGCATTCAGACGAAGGGCTTCTTGCAACCCTTGCTATTGTTGTCTGGCATTTTTACAACGTCCATTTCAACCCTGAAGTATTCCCGATGAGCTGGATATGGTGGCACGGCCAATTAACAGAATCTGAAATGAAACATCACCACCCCCTTGAATATGATGAAATTATGAAAAAAGAATCTGAAGAAATTATTAATAAATCAAAATCGGAAGGAGAAAACTAATGTCACGTTTTTTCAAAGATTTGTATGAACTCCTTCTGAACTATATCAAAGGAATAGCTATTTTTATAGGATTGATCATAGTCGTAATTATTTTGATTTTTGCATTTGCGTCCTACAAAACAGCTGACTCAGAATTCTGTGATTCCTGTCACTTTATGGAACCGTATGTCCGCCACTGGGCAGCATCAAGTCATGCTGATGTCGATTGTGTTGCCTGCCATGAATATTCCGGCGGGGATTTGATTTTATCATCAGTAAAATATGCGACCGAAACCTATAACACAAGACCGCAGCAGACGCGCGTCCCCGACGAAAATTGTCTGGCGTCAGATTGTCATAGTATGGAGCAGTTAAGCGAAGAACTTAAGTTTAAAAATAATATCTTCTTTAAACATTCAGTGCATCTGGATAAAGTGCTCCGAAGCGGAAAACTTCATTGTACATCCTGTCATAATCAGATTGTTCAGTATGACGGTGACGAGACAGAACATATGACTGTGAATGAAAATACCTGTTTTGTCTGTCATTTTAAAGATGCCGGTGCCGGTGAAGCGATTACCGGTTGTTACTCCTGCCACGGTTCTCCGGAAACCGAAGTCGAACATGCCGGATTTATCTTTGACCATAAACCGTATCTTGAGTTAAATGTTGATTGTAACCAGTGCCATGTCCAGATCGTTCGCGGTGAAGGAAATATCAGGGAAGATAAATGTCATACCTGTCATGTCGAACGCAGCCGTAAAGACTACACAGAAGCTGAAATTCATAATACACATGTGACATCTAACGGAATCGACTGTCATAAATGTCATGAAAAAATTGAACATAGTAATTTTGAAATGGTGGGAGCATTGGACATCCAATGTGAAAACTGTCATTTAAGACAGCATAACAAACCAAAACAGCTATACATGGGTATCGGTGCTGCTTCCGGGCATGACCTACCCAGTTATATGTTCCGGGCTCAGGTAACCTGTACCGGTTGTCATACACATATTACACCGGAAGGTGACAAACTTGCCGAGCAGGAAAAGAAAGAAGCATCACGTCAGTCCTGCGTTAAATGTCACGGCGAAGGATATGACCTTATGTTCGATAACTGGAAATCAGGTCAGCAAAAAGTTCTGAAAGATTACAGAACATTTATGACCAAGGCTAAATCCGATTTCAATACAGCGGGCGGTTCTAAGAAAAAAAGAACTGTCGTACAAACAGCTTTATCTGACATGACACATAATTACAATTTTATATATGAAGGACATATGGTCCATAACATTCAGTATGCAATACTTTTACTGAACGAATCAGTTGACGAGTTCACACAGGCGATGCAGGCGATTAATAAATCGTATAAAGCACCGAGTGCCGGTGTTGGACTGACAGATGATGGTTCCTGTCAGACATTCTGTCATGGGAACGCATTTCTGCCGGAAGAGGTAGATTATGAAGGTTCAGACCTTCCTCATCTTCTGCATATTGAAGATATGGAACTTGCATGTTCAAGTTGTCACACGACAAAAGAACATGGTAAAACGAAAATAAACGACTCGGTCTGCTCCGAGTGTCATTAACAAAAAGTCGGAAGGTTCGGGTATGAAAAGACTTAAAACATTCCTAATTTGCTCTTCTTTTGTGATATTTTTCACATGTGGAATTACTGCTCAGTCAGACAATGAAACATGTTTATCCTGTCATGAAGATACCGAGTTAACCGGTCTCAATCATCTAGGTAACGAAATCTCGATGTTTGTTTCTTTGGACTCATTAAACAATTCTGTCCATGCCGGTTTTGCATGTGTTGATTGTCACATGGATCTTGATGGTGCTGATGATTATCCCCATGGTGAAGAACTTGCTAAAGTAGATTGTGCCACCTGTCATGATGATGTAAACGATATATTTATGTCATCAGCTCACGGAAGTGCACAAGCTGACAACGAAAACGCTCCAACATGTTCGTCATGTCACGGCAGCCATGATATTTTATCAGATTCAGATCCGGCAGCAAAAACATCAAAAAAACAACTGCCGTATACCTGTTCCGCATGTCACCATAAACAGGTTTTGACAAATGATCCTGATGTAAAACTTACTGATTCATTTGACAGGTATATGCGTGGTATTCATGCTGAAGGTATTTCAAAAGGCATCGGTTCGGCTGCTTCATGTGATGACTGTCACGGTATCCATGACTTAAAACCAGCATCGAATATTCAGTCAAAAGTTCATAAGATGAATATCCCTAAGACCTGTTCAAAATGTCATAATGATATTTTTATACAATACAGTAAGGGTATTCATGGTAAAGCACTTGCAGCCGGTATTCTGGATTCGCCGAACTGTTCTGACTGTCACGGAGAGCATGAGATCTTAGGAGTTGGTGACCCGGACTCACCGGTCAATGCCGCTCATCTCTCTGATTATGTTTGTGGGCGCTGTCATAACGATCCGGCTCTTGCAGAGAAATACGGACTTGGTAAAGACCGCTTTACATCTTATCAGGATACTTATCATGGTCTGGCAATCAGAGGCGGTTCTGTGAAAGCAGCCAGCTGTATTTCTTGTCATAAAGCACACGATATTCTCCCATCTACAAATCCCGCATCTTCGATTAGTTTAGCAAACAGAACGGAGACTTGTCAGAAATGTCATATTGGTGCAAATGATGCATTTGCTCAAAGCTATACCCACAAATCAGCCGAAGATCAGTTTGGTGGCATAAATGATATTATCAGACTCGTCTATATTATTATGATTGTGTTAGTTATTGGTGGTATGCTTGTACATAACCTGATAATTCTTGGACGCTATCTACATGAAAAAAATAAAGCGATGAAAGCAGCTAAATCTGTTCAGCGGTTTTCCGGGAATATGGTTTTCCAGCATATGGTGGTGACAATTTCATTTATTATACTTGTAGTCACCGGATTTGCACTAAAATATCCGAATGCCTGGTGGGTATCGATACTCAATTTCTTCGGAATGTTTGAATCAGCACGCTCGGTGATTCATCGTATTGCGGCAATCTTGCTTGTGTATATTTCTATTCATCATATGCTTTATCTCCTCTTCACTAAATCGGGTAAAAAGACTCTCCGTGATATATTCCCGACATGGAAAGACCTTACTGAAATCAAACAGAACATACTTTATCATTTGAAGCTTTCTGAAAAAAAACCGGAATTCGGATTTTATGATTACACGATGAAAGCTGAGTATTGGGCACTCGTCTGGGGTACTTTTGTCATGGTCTTTACCGGTACAGTACTCTGGTTCCCGACGTTCTATACTTCATTTTTACCTGCCTGGATTGTTACCGTGTCCGAAACGATTCACTTATATGAAGCCTGGCTTGCTACTTTAGCAATTGCTGTCTTCCATTTCTTCTTTGTCATGTTCCATCCGGAACAGTATCCGATGTCATTTACCTGGCTCAGCGGTAAGATGACTGTTTCCGAGATGAAACATCACCATGCCGGCTGGTATAAAGAAGAGTTTGGTGAAAAAGCCGATGCTTCTGATGACAGTTCTCAGAAAGAGGAAGAGCATCCGGCATAGATTTTATTTGATATGGGAGAGATTAGCGGTCTGGATATTTTATTCAGACCGCTTTTATTTTTAGTATCCGGAAGTATCCGGTGGAAGTGTATCAAAATAAACTGAATCGCTTTGATTATATTCATCAAAGTAATATTCATCCGAAAGATAATTTATATCTAACGGCTGAATAATAATATCAAGCGCTTCACTGTTTCGGACAATTTCCAGCACAGCTCCGCCTTCATCAATTTTAGCCAGCAAAGCTTCAACCAGAGATTTCTGATTTTTGACTATTTTTCCGTCTGCCCGTTTAATTATATCATCCTCACGAAGCCCGCAGGCATACCCGAGCCGATACATGTCAATTTTTGTTACAACCAATTGATACGCTGAGTTGTGTTTGACAGTAAATCCAAACATCCCCTTGAGGGGGATATCTTCGACATACTTCTTCTCTCGATTATCATCCTGATTTATTTTTCTCGGCGGACGGGTTGCTGAGACAAGTTTAGAAAAAGATGGTTCATCAGCAATCCATTCGGCAAGCGGTTTATCTGGAGAAAGAATCCAGCTGTTTTCAAAATATTCTTCAAAGATTTTTCTTCCCGGAAATTTATTTTTCCAGAATCGGGAATTGTAAATATCTGCCGTCGTATCTACTCCTAATACAGAATAAGCTGTGTTCAGAGCTAAGAGCATGGCAAGGTTATCAAAACGGTATGGAGTTTCACGCATGAGGGGGTGGTTGGTTATTGTATAGAGATTTGTCTCCTGCGGTTCGTATACTTGCTTGAGCATCCGTTTGGAAAGTTGATATATCAAAAGCAGTCTCTGTTTATCAAAATCCGGAACTGCTTCTATTTTAACATTATCATTAATACCGCCGATTGGAATAATTAATGGCTGTGCGGACCCGATTGTTGGAAAATAACGGACAGCGTAAATATCAAACTGTGGTTCAATCCACTCAATACCGGACATTTCTGTTAAGATGTGTAAAATAGTATCACCCTGAAGCGACCAGTATTCTGCGAGGAGGGAGTTATTCTCTTTGACCCATTGTATATCCCCGTTTACAGAGCGGTTTTTATACAATTGAGGATAGATTGATTGCTGCAGTGATGCTGTGTTGTCATTAAGAGTAACTTTCGGGATAAAATAGGTGTAACTGAATACAGAATAATTTGTATTTTGTGCTGTTCCTGAAACAGCCAGACATAATGTAATGATGAGAATTAGTTTTTTCATACGCTCCAAGAAACTTTTTTATACCGTTATTAGCAAGCTGTTTTTATACCGATGTTGTCGGTGGCGGTTCATTCTGAATTTCAACCTGTGTACTCTGGGAAGGTTCTACAAGCCGGAAGTAAAATATAGTATACAGACTTGATGAAAATGTACCGGTAAAACCGCCAATCACCAATGAAATAGGCAGCGCAAACAGGAATGCTCCTAAAAATGCGTAGATCGTACTGAGCCCTAAAGCATCAGTAACAAGGGCAATCGGTACTCCGAACATCAGAAAAATAACCATAAGTACAATCCCGAATAAAATACCAAAACCTATATTTATTAAAAACATAAGAAGATTCTTGCCAAAATGAGTTTTCAGCAAATAATAACCTTCACTGATAGAATCAGCAATTGATGCATTCCGGACTATTAACACTCTTTTGGCCAGCTGCCAGATTGTGACAATGATAAACATTACGAAGATAAAGAATGGAATAAAAAACAGTAAGGAAAGAGCACCGATCGCTGTGTCGACAGCAAACAGAGCGATTAGAACTAATACAGTAATGGTAATCGGAATCATTGTGATGAAGAACATGACAATGTTTAAACCTAACAGTCGTAAAAAGAAATTCAGACCGTTTGAGAATGCGATTGAAAAACTATATTGTCCGCCTCGTTCAATTCTGTTTATTGAGTCAATAAGAGCTGCATCGGAAATTATCTGACATACAATGATTATCAGCATCCAGACAGCAAATACGGCTAAAAATGGGAGTAAAATTGCCGGGTCAAAGCCTATTCCGTTGAATATTTGAGGGTCCGAAGTGTTGCCGCCGAAAGAATCGAAATTTGTGTTAAAGGAACTTGAAGCAAACATGCCAAATACCCATAACCACTTGTGTTTCCAGGCGATTTCAAACGACCTGTTAATTATCTGTCCATAATCCATATTCTGTTTTTCCCTATTCTATACATTTATTAAAAAATGATTGAATTTATATAAAAATCAACTTTAATTTAGCTACCAATAAATCAATCTCTTAAAAAGGATATAATCTGTGAAAGCTACTCATCTGACAATAAGTTTATTCACCGTATTGTTACTTTTAATCGGTTGCGGGAAAAAAGCGGAGGAGTCAAAAGATATCGCTCCGATCGATACGACAGAAAAAATTGATAAATCAAATATCGAAACGAAAGATTCGGTAGTCATTGCAATGGCAGGAATCGACGGTAAAAATGCTTTGGAAGTTCTCAAAACAAGCCATGAAGTCTCCGAAGTCTCCTCGGCAATGGGTACATTTGTCAAAGGAATCGATGGTATCGAAAATGATATGACGACATTCTGGTTTTTCTCAGTTAATGGTGAAATGGCAGATAAAGCCGCCGATAATATAATTACTACTGCAACCGATTCAATCTACTGGTATTTCCGCCAGGTCGGAGCTCAGACTGGTTCTGATGAATATGATTCGGTGCAGTATAAGTAGTTATTATTGACTTTTAAAATCTAATTAGTACCTTTTTCATTATGGTTAGACTGCATAACAAAAAAATCAGAACGAGCATGTTTGTTTTTATCGTGTTTTCACTGACTCTGTATCTGAGTCAGCTGATACCTTATATGCATATTCACCACAGCCATGAAGGTGATTCCTCAAGGATACAGTTTTCATATCATATTGAAAATACAGATTTTACAAATAATAAAAGCTCCGATCACGACCATGATCACCATCATCACGATGATGAACAACAGAGTACAAATGATCATCAACATAGTTTTGATGATTTTATCTCCTGGCATGTTATAAGAGCTCAGAATATACAAAATGTCTCGACTGTTTCAAATTCAGCACTCAAAACAAAATCCTTAAATAGATATATGCTAACATTTTCTGATTTTCTAATATCCGAATCAGATGTTTTTATATCGGTATCAGTACCTACCCCTTCAATTATTCGCGGTCCCCCAAGCATTTTCTGCTAATAATATCATTTTACATTATATGCACTTGTTCTATGTATCAAGTGTTTGAATCAGCACTATTTTAAAAGGATTATTTCTATGAATATGAAATTATCGAATATGATTCGATATGCAGTTATAATTATATGTGGATATATCATTATTGCATCGTTATTCCCGGCAGACATCTTTGCCCACGGAGTAACTGAAGGGGATAAAGGATATATTCAGGAATCAAGCGGCCGAATGATTTTTCCGTTTATATACCTTGGAGCAAAACATATGGTCACCGGGTATGATCACTTGTTATTTTTGTTTGGAGTCATCTTTTTTCTGTACCGCTTAAAAGATGTTTCAATTTATGTCACTCTCTTCGCGGTTGGACATTCGGTCACTTTGATTTCCGGTGTACTGTTTAATATCGGGGTGAGTGCGTACATCATTGACGCCATCATCGGATTTTCTATTGTCTATAAAGCATTGGACAATATGGGTGCATACCAAAGGTGGTTTGGTTTTCAGCCAAGTACTAAAATCGCAACGCTCATTTTTGGTCTGTTTCATGGTTTCGGACTTGCAACCAAGATTCTCGACTACGAAATGTCAACGGACGGATTACTTTCCAACCTGATTGCTTTTAACATCGGTGTGGAACTTGGACAGATTATCGGATTAGCCCTGATACTCATTGCGATTAGTTTCTGGCGACATACCGGTTCGTTTCAGAAACAGGCTTACAATGCCAATGTCGCTCTTATGGTCGGGGGATTTATCTTCGTTGGACTTCAAATGACCGGTTATTTTGTGATGCCCTAAGAAAGGAAAATATAAATGAAAAATAAAAATATACCAACAAATGCTGATTTACCTTCTATGCAAAAGCTTATTAAATCAACAATCATTGCCATCTGTATTGCTTCAATTATTTTGATCACAGTGGTCCTGCCGGCCGAATACGGTGTCGATCCTACCGGAATCGGTTCGGTCTTAGGTTTAACAACAATGGGTGAAATCAAAGTCTCCCTTGCACACGAAGCAGCAGCTGAAAAGAACCTTGAAAATCTTAAAGTAGAAATACCTGAACAAAAAACTGCCGTTAAAAAATCGATTCCTGAAGTCGAAAACAGTGAGAGCAGTAATCAGTCGGAAAGCTTTACTTTTTCCCTGAAGCCAAATGAAGGAAAAGAGATAAAGTTAACAATGGCCAAGGATGCTCAGGTCGATTTTCACTGGAGTTCGAACGGTGGTAAAGTCAATTTTGATACCCATGCTGACTCAAAAGCATTGGAAATCAAATATCATAATTATGAAAAAGGCTCTACTACTGAAAGCAAAGGGATTCTGAAGGCAGCATTTGATGGAAATCATGGATGGTTCTGGAGAAACAGAACCAGCAAAGAAGTTTTGGTAACCTTGAATGTTCAAGGGGATTTTTCTGCTGTCGTAGAATATTAAACTCACTAAGATAGTGCAGCTTGAGCTAAATTAAGCTGCACTATTTTCCATTCTTTATCGTTTGATTTTTCATTTCAGACTTATATATTCATTGCTATGAATATCGATGTTAAACAGATTCAAAAGGACCCGAAATCATTTTTCCTTATAGCCGGACCATGTGTGGTTGAATCGGAACAACTCTGTTTCAAAATAGCTGAAAACCTGAAAAGACTGGCGGAAAAACTGGCGATCTCCTTTGTTTTCAAAGCGTCATACCGAAAAGCTAACCGTCTTTCCAAAGGTTCTTTTACCGGGATAGGTGATGATGAAGCTCTTGCTGTGCTTCAAAAAATCAAATCTGAATTTGACCTTCCGATTTTAACAGATATTCATGAAACCAAAGAGATCGAATCAGTAGCTCAGGTCGCAGATATTCTCCAGATTCCAGCCTTTTTGTGCAGACAGACTGAATTAGTTGTTGATGCTGCCAATTCCGGGAAATGGATAAATATTAAAAAAGGTCAGTTTTTAGCACCGGAAGATATGGCAAAAATTTCTGCCAAAGTAGATACCGGTAAAGTCATGCTTACTGAACGGGGAACGACTTTCGGGTATAGAAACCTCGTCGTCGATTATCGTTCACTTTTGATAATGAAAGAGACCGGCTGTCCGATTGTATTTGATGCCACTCACTCACTTCAGCTTCCCGGTGGCGGTGGTGCCGTTTCTTCAGGTCAGCCGCAGTATGTGATTCCCATGGCAAAAGCTGCTGCTGCTGTCGGTTTTGACGGGCTTTTTGTCGAAACCCATCCAAACCCGGATGATGCTCTCTCCGATGCCGGAGCGATGATAGAATTAAATCAGATGAAAAAATTACTCACCGAAGTCAAACAAGTTATGGAAGCTGCTCAGGCATGAGGAAACTTACTAAAAAAGAATTTATTAAACGATTTAAAGATATAAAACTGCTTGCTCTTGATGTTGATGGTGTCTTAACCGATGATGGTATCTATTTTGGACCAGACGGATTTGAGATGAAAAAATTCAATATCTCCGATGGTCTTTTTATGGTTCTTGCGATGCGGGCGGGACTTGAAGTTTCGATTGTATCCGGCCGTTATTCACCGGCAACGGATACAAGGATGAAAGATTTGGGAGTGAAACATGTTCTCCAGGGGATGAAAGACAAAGTTGAGATGCTCAGACCGCTTATTGAACAACTGAATATTTCATTTGCTGAGGTTGCCTTTGTCGGTAATGAAATACTCGATATCAAACTTGCCAAAGAAGTCGGACTTTCAATCGCTGTAGCGGATTCAAATGAAGAACTAATAGATGTAGTCGATTATGTGACGAAAAAAAAGGGTGGTCATGGTGCCGTTAGGGAAGTAATAGAATATTACTTTGAAGCTGTTAATCTTGACCCGAAGAGTTATCTGGTATGAGTGATTTAAAAAAATATGCAATAGACGTTATTTTAACCGAAGCAGATGCTGTCCGTGCCATGGCTGACAAGCTAGATGAGAATTTCAATAAAGCTGTCGATGCTATTTTAAATTGCAAAGGTCGGGTTATTGTTGCCGGTATGGGCAAATCAGGACTTATCGGAAAAAAAATCACCGCAACGTTTAACTCAACCGGTATCTCGTCATTCTTTTTACATCCGGCTGAAGCGATGCATGGTGACCTCGGCTTGATTCGCGATGATGATATCATGCTTTTGATTTCCAAGTCAGGACGACTCGGCGAAATGGAAATGCTTATCGCAGCGGTTCGCCGTCAGGGACTTCAGATTATCGCACTCTGCGGAAATATAGATTCAGAGCTTTATCAGCGGGCTGATATTCCGATTGATTGCTCGGTTGAAAGAGAAGCCTGCCCGAATAATCTCGTGCCGACTTCATCTTCAACAGCAGCCCTTGTTATGGGGGATGCCTTGGCGGTAGCTTTACTTCATGCCCGAAATTTCTCTAAAGAAGAGTTTGCCCAGTTTCATCCCGGCGGTACGCTGGGGAGCAGACTCCTTAAAAAAGTCTCCGAGTTTCATCATACAAACTCAGAAATCCCATTGGTAAAATCGGATGCTTCTATGAAAGAGATGATTTTGGAGATGACTTCCAAACGGCTTGGTTGTGTAGTAACAACTGAAGCAGACGGGAAACTGGGTGGTATTTTTACTGATGGGGACCTGCGCCGTATCGCTGAAAACTCCGAAAATTTCTACAATCTCAAAGCATCCGATGTGATGATTAAAAACCCAAAAGCTGTTGATGCTAATTCCTTCCTGGATGTTGCTTTACAATTATTGGAAAAACATTCTATCACTCAATTACCAACGGTTGATAAAAACGGAAAACTGCTTGGTATTATCCACTTGCACGATATCCTGCGATCAAAACTAGTTTAGTTAACTCTGAATAGTGCATTGCAGACGTCCCCGTCTGCAAACAAGCTTGTCTGATTGTTTTTTATTTCCATCTATCTCATTTCATATTAGTATAAATTAAAATATAAAGGAGAATCCCTATGCCATGGAAACCGTGGGTCGAAATCGAAAAACGAAGCAGTAAAAACGAAGATGTTCAAAAACTATTTGATGAAGTGATGGACCCGGAAACAAAAGTCATTCCGGATTTATGCAAGCTTACCAGTACAACACCTATAATATCCGCTCATATTAACCGACTTAGAGATTCAATCGCTGAGAACAAATCAGGTCTGTCATTTAAAGAGAAGGAAATTGCAGCAACGATTGTGGCGGTTTTAAACGGATGCGTTCATTGAACGGCGTGGCATAAAGAAGCTCTCGGTCGAGAGGTCTCAGAAGAATTTGCATCAACATTTGTGCATGATTATACACAAGCCGGATTGAATCCGCGTGAAAAAGCTATCGCTGATTTTGCCGTCAAAGTGACCCGGGCACCAAATACTAATTGTCCTGATGATATTGAAAATTTGCGTTCGCAGGGAATGTCGGATCGGGATATAGTTTCGCTGGTGGAGATTATCGCGTATTATAATATGAGCACCCGGATTTTTGAATCACTGTCGACGATTGAATAGGTGGCAGACGAGGGCGTCTGCCGACCACATTTTTTTCTGTCAGGCGAGAGGCCTGACAGCACAAGCAAACATCAGGCAGGACGCCTGACAGCACAGAACCTTATCAAGCTTTACTCAGCGGTCGCATTACCGATTGCAATTCCTCATCAGTCATTTTTACAAACGACCATTTATATCCGTAGTACACAGCCAATCCGTAAAAAAGAATATCCATAAATGAAAATGTCTCAATAAGCAGTTCAACTGCAATACCAAAATTAAGATAGGATATCACTTCCATAACACCGGCTGATTCCTGTTCAGCGATAACGATACAAACGGTTAAGAGATTACCGATGATACATCCGAACAGTGAAAGTACAGCTCCGGTAATTCCGAATGATTGGTCGAGACCTTTTCCGAAAGTTCTGACGCAATATCCGACAAGGAAACCGATACCAACAGCCATCCAGCCGATTTGATAACTGGTGAAGTAAGTAATCAATGACCAGACAAAAGCACCGATTAAAGCGGCTAGTAAGCCGGTGATGATACCTGAAGTCAGATTCTGTTCATTTTTATATTTCTGCAGAATCATATCAAGTCTGACCTGATCGATTTCCATAGCTGTTTCCGGTGGAGCCGGCATTTCAGCTACAGCAGTCTGACTTTGCGGTTCATTTTGCGGTGATTGAAAATTCTGATTTTGTTCCATAACAAAACCCTCCAAACAAACGTATTTTTGAATTATTTTCTTTTATTATCGGAAGGATGGGGAAGAATCTTAAATCATTGGAAGTCACCAAAGTTCTCAAATGGGTTTGTTTTGTCTTTTTCGGATATTTTGTAGTCCTTTTGTAGTGATTGAAAATGGTTCTCTATCTGGAGCATTTTATAAAGTTTATAGAGTCTTATGAGCTGTCTTTCCAGTCTAATCTCATATTTAAGCAGTCTTTTGGCGTAACTATCATTTGGTATAAGTTCTAAGCCAATAATGTTTTCCATTTTTTGGATATATTCGGGGTCTGCAGATTTTTCCTCTTCTGAAAATTCAGAAAAGTAGCGTTCGAGTTTTTCATACCTGTATTCACTTTCGATATCCTCGAGCTGTCGGTTGATTTTGGCTGTTTCAGCTTTGATTATCCGGTTAGACCGCCAAAGGCAGTCTGTAATTTTTTTAGCAATAATTTTTTGAAAATGAGTGGAAGGGGCGAGAACAGAGATCATCATGGCGTAGTGTTCTTCGTACTCTTCCTGATTTTCGGAATAGTGTTTAGAGTTGAGG
The DNA here is from genome assembly GCA_008501655.1 of Calditrichota bacterium. GTDB lineage: Bacteria > Zixibacteria > MSB-5A5 > GN15 > FEB-12 > QQUK01. The sequence continues at coordinate 4,161 of QQUK01000200.1, read as the reverse complement.
ACAATATTATTTGCTGTAAGTCCATCTTTGACAGCGTTTTGAGCGACAATAGCTTTGCCTTCTTCGGTTTTGGGACCGGTTGAAACCAGTGCATTTTGCTGATTTGCTTTGATTTGTTTGTCTGATGTGGGCATGGGAGTACCTTTTTTATATCATTTATTACAATCAATCAGTGTATATTATGTAGATAATTTGTGTATAAGTAAAACCACTCCTACTAACTCGATAAGTTTTAATGTATTACTGGTAATGATATTTAATGATATGCTTAGTGAGGGTGTTGTGTTTCACGGGTCTCTCGTAAATTGTTATAGGACATGTAATTGCAGTTTACGATAATTTAATTTACAAAAAACCCACTAGCACACAAAGTAAGTTATGATGTTTTTAAGAAAAAATTTAACTTAATATATTTTGTTAAGTCTTTGATTGGTATGGTTTTGTGATTAAACGGCAAGATGATGAAAGAAATATTTATGTTTTCATAAAGTTTAGTAGACTTTATGTGGGGAAATGTTATATATTAGGATTATGGAAAAAGAGAAAAATATTAGTACACAATATTCTCAGTTAAGCGATTCGACTGTAAAGACACTACTTGAAAGTTTGAAAAAACGTATTATCGAACATCAGGAAGAGATTTCAAAATTGGAGAAAGCTATACAAGAGCTTTCAGGAATGAATAAAACTATCAATCCTAGACCAAAGAAAAGAAGATTACCGGTCGGCATGCCCAAAAAGTTGGTCTTAAAAATTTTACAAAAATATGATGATTTAACAATAGGTGAAATAAGAAATAAAATATTGACAGAAGAAAATGTTAATATAAGAGACGGCTCAGCTCGGAGAGTATTAAAGCAACTAATTGAAGAAAGAAAAGTATCGAGGGATGAACATTCAGGTGCTTATACTTATCTAAGTAATAATAGAGATAAGGATGATGATCTCCCTTTTTGAAGAATAAAAAAGGTCGGTATAGCAGTACCGACCCAAATTTGAAAGCCTAACCACTAAATGAAAGGTCTTTCCTTTGTGCTTTATAAATTATCAAATTTATAAAAAATGTCAAGTTATTATTTTAGTTAACTTCTTGACATTTAATCTCTTTTCTAAACTATTGGGATTAATTTATTTCCCCCGACCTCCACCATAAATGATAGATAGCTATCCATTGAAGCCTATAGATAGCCACATTTTAAAAAAAATGTGAAAAATCTCTATTTTTTGGGTATCCAACAAGGAAATTGAGAAATATACAGTAATGGGTCAGAATCAATCTGACCCAGTAATTTGATGTTGAGCTCGTGGACAAATGACTAAGTCATCTGGAATGGCACTTCGGAAGATGCGGGTTTGAATCCCGCCGAGCTCTTATCTTTAACTTATAATGTTATCGGATATTTTGCAAGACAATTTATTCCGATACAAATTTAGGAAAAATTCTAATGATCACCACAAATCTTTATGGACCGTATGAACTTACGGCAAAAGAAATTGATAGAGTAGTACAAAATGTTAGTCCGGGGGCTTATGCACTCGGTAAAGTAAAAGAAGGAGTTTTTTATGTCTCCCGGATTGGCAGATCTGATAACGATATTAATAACAGATTGCATGATTATGTTGGGGATTATGTTCATTTCAAATATCGGTATTATGATACAAAGAAAGCTGCGTTTGAGAAAGAATGTAGTTTATATCATGACTTTGAACCACCAGATAATGTAATTCATCCAGACAGACCTAATGGGACATATTATTCATGTCCCATTAGTAGCTGTGATTACTAAAATGGTTTCTGCAGTTCTTTTTCAAATAAAGAAATAATATCTTTTAGAGCTGCATTGTAACCATAATGCCAGTAGGCACGTTCAGGCGTATCTTTATCAAGGTGCGCCTGTTCGATTTTACATTCGGGGTGATTTTGTTGAAGCCAATTTTGTATAGCAAAAGATCTCTTTATTATCTTTTCGTCAATCGTCATACTATTCCTTTTTTATATTTATCGACATATTTAATACAAAAAACATGACCATTATATTTGTATATATTTTGTATTGGAGAAAAATGCTGTATAAATAAATTAGAATTTTTATAACACTTTGTTTAGTATAGGTTTAGGGGCTATGTCCAATCACTTAAATACCCTATTAATCCCTTGCCTAAAATCTGGTTTTTGCTATATTGTTTGGCTAAATCAGCTCCGGCTGATATAGGATAGTTTCGCCCTTTGCAACAACTGAGGGCGGAATTATTAAATGAGCATACTTTCCGCCACGGCGGACTCAGTATGACGGATAATAGATCCCACCGTCCGCCACGGCGGAGTGGGGCACCCGAAAGGGAACCTGATTTTTCAAGTCTCCTTTCCGCCATGGCAGACTCAGGATGACTTGGAAAAGAAAAGATGAGATTGCCACGTCCGCTAAAGCGGACTCGCAATGACAGAAATTGGAGCATACTTTCCGCCACGACGGACTTAGTATGACTTGAACATAGGAGCACTCTTCGACAGGCTCAGAGTGACAAAAAGAAGATGTTTGGAAACCTGACTGATAAATTAGACGCCGCTTTTAAGAAACTTCGCGGACAAGGTATTCTCTCTGAAAAGAATATCAAGGATGCAATGCGTGAAGTTCGCCAGGCTTTGCTTGAGGCTGATGTTAACTACAAAGTTACCAAAAACTTCATCAATGCTGTCACCGAAAAAGCTGTCGGTGTTGAGGTACTTAAATCAATCGACCCGGGTCAGCAGGTTGTTAAAATCGTTCATGACGAATTAGTTACACTACTTGGCAAAAAAGCTGAACCGGTTCATCCGATAGATAAAGCCCCAACGGTCTATATGATTTGCGGTCTGCAGGGTTCAGGTAAAACAACATTATCCGGCAAAATTGCTCTGAATGCAAAACGTAAAAATAAAAAACCGCTTTTGGTTGCCGCTGATATTTACCGGCCGGCTGCGGTGAAACAACTTCAGACGTTAGCTGAATCGATTCAGGTTGAGCATTTCCATCTGGAAGGGAAACAACCGCCGGAAATATGCCGGGAAGCTGTGAAATATGCTGAGAAGAATTTTATAGATTTAGTGATACTTGATACGGCCGGACGGCTTCATGTTGATGATGAACTGATGCAGGAGCTTGATGATATCAAATCAGGTGTAAAACCTGATGAGATATTGCTTGTCGCCGATGCGATGACCGGTCAGGACGCGGTTAATGTTTCGCAGACATTCCATGACAAACTTGCTGTAACCGGCGTGGTTCTGTCGAAACTTGACGGTGATGCCCGTGGTGGTGCGGCGCTTTCGATTCGTGAAGTGACCGGGTGCCCGATTAAATTAGCTTCGGTTGGTGAAAAGTTATCAGACTTAGAGGAGTTCCATCCCGACCGGATGGCATCCCGAATTTTGGGAATGGGAGATATTGTCTCTTTGGTTGAAAAAGCCCAGGAGTCAATCGACCTTGAGCAGGCTGAAAAGATGCAGGAGAAGCTGCTCAAGAATAAATTTGATTTTGAAGATTTTTTAGACCAGATGGCTCAGTTAAAAAAGATGGGTCCTCTGGATTCAATTTTAGGGATGATCCCCGGAGTTGGAAAACAGCTTAAGAATATAAAAGTTGATGAACGCGATATGGAGCGGATGGTTGCTATTATCAAGTCGATGACGATTTATGAGCGGCGGAATCCGAACAGTATTGACGGTTCGAGAAAAAAGAGAATCGCAGCCGGTTCGGGAAATTCGGTGCAGGCGGTCAATCAGCTTTTGAAGCAGTTTTTTGCGATGCAGAAAATGTTTGGAAATTTTAATAAAAAGAAGATGCGTGGAATGCCTCCGGGCTTTCCGGGCATGTAACATTCCGTTAGGAGGTTTTTTAATTGTCAGTAAGTATTAGACTCGTGCGTATGGGTAAAAAACGTCAGGCGTATTACCGTATCGTTTCAGCTGATTCGCGCCGTTCTCGTGATGGTCGGTTTCTGGAAATCGTCGGAACTTATAATCCGATAACCAAACCGGCGTTGATTAAAATCCACGAAGACAAGATGACCAAATGGTTGGACGAAGGTGCCCAGCCGTCCGATACCGTTAAATCCCTGCTCACCCAGGTCGGCTTTACAGATAAATATCTGAAAGCGAAAAAAGGTGAAGATGTTTCCGGA
>QQUK01000223.1 GCA_008501655.1 Calditrichota bacterium | reverse complement strand
CAAGTTAAATGCTGATAACTTTGCTGAAACCAAGAAAATGGTTCTCCTGAAGTAAGTTTAGTGTATAGCTGATTTACATATGCCTCGGAGAGAGAAATCTCTCCGGGGATTTTTAACCAAAGAGCTCAGGCAAACGGATTAGTCTGATGCTGAAGTAAGAAAGATGACAGTAAGTTACTACAGAGTAAAAATGACAGATACAGGACAAAAAATTTTGGCATGGAGGTTCACAGAACACAAAAGGAATTGTGATTTATATACCGGAAAACAGCTGTTTTTCCGCTATGCATTTGTTTGCGTCATTACGCAAGGGATTAGTCAAGCATTGAGGGGGTCTCACTTACTTCGAAATACATTTCCATTTATATATCAGGAGATATTTAAACCGTCAAACAGCTAAGTAAAAAGTAAGAGTTTTAGTAAGTTGTTGTTGTACTAGCCATTAGGTAACAGAATTAAATTGTTCCGGATGGCTGAAAATAGGTGTTAAAAATCAGAAACCGGCATAAAAGTTAGTTGGAAGTAATTTTATGTTTGGTCTGATAATTGCTCAAATAGAGAGTAATATGAACTGCTTAGCTTTTGAACAATACAATTTTAGAAGAAATTTTGCCGTAATATTGGCTCTTTTGCTGTCATTTGCGGTAGTTTCTGAGACCTCTGCACAATCTGACCTTTTTGGTGAAATCGACAGATTATATGCAGAGCAGGTAACTGCTGAAGCCGGTACCGATGTCGCTGTTCGCTTTTATATGCAAAATGATGAGCCGATCAGCACACTTTCCGTACCGCTTACATTTGATAATGAAAATGTTACGTTACAGTCGGTAGATTTTACCGGCTCGAGAATTGAATATATATCGAATAAATTAACCGTTCCGGGTACAATTTCAGATACGACAGATCATTTTATGATTTCTACTTTTATTATATTTGAAGATGCAATACCGGCCGGTGACGGTCTTTTGTTCACGGCTCATTTCTCTGTTTCTGAAAATGCCCCGGTTGGAACTCTGTATCAATTTGATACTCTCTTTTACCCACCCGGTGGTGAGTTTATCTTTGTTGAAGCTTCAACGTCACAACCGATAAATCCTATCTATGAACCTGCACAGATTAGAATTGTAGAGAAAAATTTCCCGCCGTCATTGGTGGCAGCAAGTTCTGAATCTCTTTTTGAAGGGGATACTCTTTCACTGCTCATTTCTGCTAATGACCCGAATAATGACTCATTGATATTTGTATGTTCCAATAAGCCGGCTGGTTCGACATTTAAGATTATTGATAAAAGATCAGCTGAATTTAACTGGGTACCGGATTATATTGGCCCTTACTCATCTGATGGTGCTCCCTTTAATCTGCATATCTGGGTTTCAGATGGATCTGAATCGGTTGAAACAGATATACCGATAACTGTCTTAAATAAAAACAGAAAACCGAGCCTTGATGTTATTTCTTCAATTGATGCTGAATCCGGTGACCTGATTCAATTTGATATCAACGGTTCTGATGCTGATTTTGATATGATTCAGTATGAAATTATAGGTTTACCGAACGGTGCCCAGTTTGTAGAAGGTTCCCCGGCTGTACTGAATTGGCAGACGACATCAGCCGATACCGGAAACTTCCCGATTACTTTTATTGTCTCAGATCCTCAGGGATATGCCGATACCGCTGAAACAAATATTTATCTGGCAGCAGTCCTTTCTTATGATCTCTCTATTGATTCAGTTGAAGGTAACCCGGGTGATTATATTGAACTTCCGGTGATGCTTGATAACAAACTCCCGATAACATCATTTAATATCTTGATAAATTATGATCCGTCTGCTTTGAATCTTTTAGATGTAACGAACAGCGGAAGCAGAACAGAATCATTTGAATATTTTACATATACCCGTGATGACAATAATGTAATTGGTAATGTCCGCGTTATTGGAATTGCTGACCAGTCTGAAAGTGGTAACTTCCTCGATACAGGAGTCGGCGAGCTCTTTACTCTCGACCTCAGAATCTACAGTAATGTTTATCTGAGTGGTCAGATTATTCCGGTTAATTTTGTTTTTGCTGATGAACCGATATATGATGACAATACGTTTGAAGACTCTCTCGGACAGAAAATCACTCAGGCAGAAATAACTTATACAAACGGTACTGTTTCGGTTCTTTCTCTCGGAGAAGTTATTATCGGTGATATTAATCTGAACGGGATTGCTTATGATATCGGTGATGCTGTCTATTTTACAAACTACTTTATCAGTCCCTATACGTATCCGCTAAATCCGCTCCAGCTTGCCAATTCTGATGTCAATCGTGACAATATAGTTGCCTCTGTTGCTGATTTAGTAACATTGATAAATACAATCGCTTCAGGTGCTAATTATTCCCCGAAAGTTATTTTAAGAGAAAATCTCGAAGCTGAAGTTTACACGGTTAAAAACAATTACGGTGTATCGGTCAGCTATAATACAAACTTTGAAGTCGGCGCTGTTTTACTGACAGTTGAAAACGGAACATTTGATTCTGATGATATTGTAAATGTGACAGACGGTATGACGATGATAACATTTGATACCGGTGACGAAACAAGAATATTGATCTACTCAATGGATGGAACAAGACTTCCTTTTGGTTCCGATGATATCCTCACGTTTGCTCATAGTTCTGAGATAAATATTTTAGATGCAGAGTTGGCATCCTCAGAAGGAGAGATGGCTGAAATCGTCTCTGTTTCTAAGGGTACTGAACTCCCCGACAGTTTTGAATTATATCAGAACTACCCGAATCCGTTCAATCCGGAAACAACAATCGGATTTGCACTTCCGCAACAGTCATCTGTTGTTCTGGAAGTTTACAATGTTTTAGGAAAAAAAGTAAAAGTTTTAATAAATGAAACTATGCCTGCCGGGCATCATACGGCAGTATGGGATGGTCGGAATCAGAGTGGTTCGGAAGCAGCTTCCGGAATCTATCTCTACCGGCTTAAAACAGAAAATTATCAGACTTCAAAAAAGATGATATTTTTGAAGTAAAGGATACCATAACGATGAAAGATATATTTTTAGTTAACGGAGGAAATAGATGAGATTTTTGAAGATCCCTCTTTATTTTTTATTATGTATACTCGCTCTTACGAGTATTCCTAAAGCACAGATTTCCTGTGGACCCGACCCGTCTCCATTTGATTTTGTCACAATGGGAGCCGGGAATTTTGGCGGTCCCGGAGATACGGTAAATGTGCCGGTTAATATTACCAATACCCTGTCAATCGGTTCTATGGAAATTTTGATGGAATATGATAGACGAGTCGTAAATCCGATAATAACCGATTCGGATTTTAATATTAACTATGGGTATCAATATGATACAATTTCAACGGACCCGCTTGAAATTGATACAACAATTGTTGTTGTTGATACATCGTTTACGAATTATCTCGATTTTGATACGACCGGCGGTAGAATGATCAATCCTCTGAACGGAACCAATCCTGTGTATTCCCTGCTTGTTTTTGAAGCATTGGAGAATCCTTCTACAGACCCGAACATCGGACGATTGAAAGTCTTTATCAACCCGCTGGACTTTATTAATCTCAGATCTGCTATCAGTGTTGGCGAAGGTCCTGCCTTTTATATTCCTTTTGTAGTCAACCCGACCGCAGCTCACAATGCAACAGGAAATTTCAATATCTATGACGTACCGATCTTTGATAACTCTTTCCCTCCGAATCTTATTTCCTGTGCATACTCAAGTTATTCAGATACTACCGGTGATATCGGTGGCTTTATCCGTTTTACAGGACAGCAGGGAAATTTCATCGTAGATACCACCGATTATGTCTGTCCTACTATTAACTCATTCTCAGTCGCACCGACACAAATAATAGTCGGACAATCTGCAACCCTTTCGTGGGATGTAAGTGATGCTGACTCTGTTGTAATTAACAATGGTGTCGGTTCATTTACAGCAACTACCGGATCTGTTAACGTCAATCCTGCTACCGCTGCAACTTTTACATACACTCTAACCGCTTACGGAAACTGCCCTTCTACGACAACAGCAAACACGACATTAACGGTAAACCCTGTTGGTTCTAATAATAATCCTCAATTTCAAGCTGTAGCCGGTGCTCCCTTTACAATCAGTCAGGGTGAAACGGTCGCATTTACGGTCTCTGCAACAGATGCTGATACTGATGATATTCTGACACTTACAGCGACATCACTTCCGAATAATGCTAATTTCAGTCAGGCTGTTGGAACCGGTTCTGTTTCCGGGAACTTTAGTTTTACTCCGGATATCAATCAATCAGGTACATTTACAATTACTTTCCAGGTATCAGATGACAATAGTCCTGTTCCCGGTACAGCGAGTTTAAATGTAGTTATAAATGTTGAAGAGTTACAATTTGATGTTCTTTTTACAACCTCTGCTCCGGGACAGCAACCGGTGGGTGGTCTGCAAGGAAAAGAAAATGTCTATCTCCCAATAAATATGGTAACATCACAAACGGTGTATGGTGTTCAATTCGACTTCCTTTACGATCCGCTGTATTTCACTGTTGATTCGTTTGTGGTAACCGGAAGAACTGTTGATTATGTCATTTATGACAATATCGGTCAGACTCCGGGAAATATTAAAGTTGTTACATTTGGACTTGCTAACGAACCAATAGCAACCGTTGCCGATACAACAGCAATTCTCTATGCGGTCATGTCAATTGATTCCAACGCGACACCGGGTGATTATCCGATCTATTTTGAAAACGGATGGGAATCGGTCAATCCGGATCCGGATGTACCGTCACTTGAACTGGTTGTCGATTCCGGTGTTATTCAGGTCGATAATCCGGGTGATGTGAACCTCGATAAACGAATTGACGTTGCTGATTTGGTCTCGGTCGTTGCTTCTATTATCCAGAATTTTACTCTCTCATCGCGTCAGTTTGATGTAGCTGATTTAATCACTAATGACACAGTTGATGTTTTTGATTTGGTTGGAATTGTAAATCTCATCTATGGTATTCCGATCAACCCGTCACCAACACCTCTGTTTGAAGATGAACGCGCTACGATTAATTTAGCTTACAGTGATTTACAGGCTGGTGGGAACGAGATGCTGGTAATCAATTCAGAAACCCCGGTAGATCTTGCTGCCGTAGAGATTGATCTTGAATATGACCCGACAGCTATAGAATTTAAGAAACCATCGCTTGCTGCCGATGCTCAAGGTATGACTATCAGGTACAAAGATGATGCAGCAGGTAAAATGAAAATTCTCGTTCATTTCGACAATCCTTTCTCAGGCGAGCTAATTGATGCTGGTCTTGCAGATATGATAGAGATTGAAATGACAGCGAAAGAAGATATTCGTTCCGGTGATAAAGAGCAGCTCAAAATCACTCTTGCAAACTTCTCAACATCATCAGCTGCTAAAGTAGAAGTAGACGGTGTCGACAGTCCTAATACTCTGCCGTCATCATTC
>QQUK01000065.1 GCA_008501655.1 Calditrichota bacterium | reverse complement strand
CGCTGCCGGATGATTAATCAAAGACTCTACCCCGCCGAGTGATTCAGCCAAGATAAACAGTTTGGTTGCACAGCAGAATTTTTTAACCGTTTCAAAATCAGCATTAATCGTGAACGAAACCATTCCGCCGGGCATTGTCATTTTGTTGGGGACTTTGCGTCCATCCTGACCGGGGAAATAAATCTTGTCAACTGCCGAAACTGTTTCAAGGTATTCGACAACTTTCATTGCGTTATACGAATGCCGTTCCATTCTCAGGTGCAGAGTTTTGATTCCTCGCATCAATAACCATGATTCAAAGGGACCGAGCATCCCGCCTACGGCGTACTGATTAAAGTGCAGTTGTTCTGCAAGAGAATCATCATTGACGATTAAAGCACCGCCGATGACATCACAATGTCCACCAAGATATTTAGATGCGGAGTGCATCGCAATATCAGCACCTAATTCAAGCGGTTTCTGGATATAGGGAGTGGCAAAAGTATTGTCGACCGCTGTAAGGATATTTTTTTCTTTAGCAAATTTGGCAACTTCTTCGATATCGGTCAGTTTCAAAAGGGGGTTGGTCGGAGTTTCTATCCAGAATAGTTTTGTGTTATCTTTGACAGCGTTTTTGAAGTTTGCTGAATCGGTTCCATCAACGTAGGAAAACTCAAGCTGGAATTTTTTCATCAGTTTTTCAAAGAGACGATGTGTTCCGCCGTAGAGGTCATCGACCGTGACGACATGGTCACCCGGTTTTAAAAGATTCAACACAGCACCTAAGGCGGCAAGTCCGGATGAATATGCAAAGCCATGAGTTCCGTTTTCGATATGCGCTAAAGTCTCTTCGAGAGCTTTGCGGGTCGGGTTTGACCAGCGGGAGTAGACATAACCGGATTCATCACCGGGATATTTGACCCGATACGTTGTCGAGGGGTGGATAGGGGTTGTGACTGCTCCGGTGCCGTCTTCGGGAATGATGCCGGAATGTATCGCTTTGGTTTCAAACTGTTTGTTTTTTAAATCATCGGACATAGTATTGTTTCCTATTTATTTTCACGTCTCCTTTCCGCCGAGGCGGACTCAGGATGACAAATTTTTTATATCAATGTTGTCAGGAGTTTCCTGACTGTTGCGCTTTTGTCGGGTTTCTCGGGTTTGAATTCTTGCGAATTCAATTCAACGGAACCCGACCTACATTTTATCAATCTCTTGTGCCTTGCGAATCTTCAGATTCGCAACTTTCTCTTTTGAGTCTGAAGACTCAAAAGTCACAGATTAAATACTTATTCCAAAAAGCCTTTTTCTTTCATCCAGCTATCGTTAAAAACTTTGGACATATATTTGACCCCGGAATCGGGTAAAATTACTATTACAATTTTGTCTTCATCTAAATCTTTGGCATATTCTAAAGCGACATGAACAGCTGCGCCGGAGGAACCGCCGGCAAAGATACCTTCCATACGGGTGAGGTCTCTAGTTGCCAGAAACGACTCCTGATCGGTGACCTGATATACTTTATCTATAACGGAAAAATCAATGGTCGGACACATCATATCTTCGCCGATACCTTCGACAAAGTAGGTGTGGGGTTCAATCATCGTCTGGTCTTTGTGATAATTAAAATATACCGAGCCAACCGGGTCAGCACCGACAACTTCAATATTTTTATTTTTCTCTTTAATGAATCTTGCAGTTCCGGAGACGGTTCCGCCGGTTCCGATTCCGCCGACAAGAGAATCAAATTTTCCACCGGTCTGTTCCCAGATTTCGGGACCGGTAATTTTGTAGTGAGCTTCAATATTGTCTAAGTTAAAATACTGTCCGATATAAAACGAACCGGGGTTCTCTTTGTGGAGGCGGATTGCAGTCTGGTAATAACTTTCGGGGGATTCGGCCGGTACGGCGGTCGGGCAGATATGGACCTCGGCACCGAAGGCACGGAGGGCATCGACTTTTTCATCGGACATTTTGTCCGGAATGGTCAGGATGACTTTGAATCCGTTGGCAGCGGCAAACATGGCAACGGCAGCTCCGGTATTACCGGAAGTTCCTTCGACGATAGTACCGCCCGGTTTGAGGTCACCCCTTTCGAGGGCTTGCCTGAGGATATGAGCAGCCATCCGGTCTTTGACAGAGCCGGACGGGTTCATGAATTCCGGTTTCACAAGAACCGTAGCTTTGACGCCCCGGGCAACGGGCATCCTTCTCAGTTTCACCAGCGGGATATTCCCGACAGCATCAATAATTGAGTCTAAGTAGTATTTTTTTGTTTCCAAAATTTTCCTCGTATATAATCCTTGATTTTTTCTCTTAAAAACAACTAAAATATCCGGTGGTTCAAAAATATCTGCAATATTTATATAATAGGTCTCTGTTAGTATAGTCTCAAATAGAAAAGAGTCAAGGGCAGATTTTGGACAATTTTAAGCTGATTTGCAGGAAACAAATATAGTTCATCAAGCGTAGAGTTTTTATATCGGATTGTGAAGAAAATACTTTGGAGTTCGTAAAAAAAAGTATTGACACAATTTTTATCATACATTAAGATAATTTTTAGAATGTCCGATATAATCTGGCAACAACTTGATAGATAAACAAAGTCTTTTTTTAGGAGTTAGAACGTATGATATGCCCTCAGTGCAGTGAAACAATCGGCAGCAACTCGGTCAAACAAGGCTCAGAGTTTTTCTGCTCACTGGAATGTGCCAACCTCGCCGCCGGCTATGAAAGCGACGAAGAGGAAAGCTATTATGAAGAGGAAGATTTATCTAAAGAACTTTTCACCGATTACGACGAGGATTAGTTTTTCAGTCTTTATCATGACTGATTTTCATAATCTCATATTTTATAATCCCGGCCGGTACCTCAACTTTAATAATCTCACCGACCCCCTTGCCTAACAGAGCGGTGCCGATTGGTGATTTCACGGAAATGACATCATTATCAAGATCGACTTCCTCAGGCGGAGCAATTTTATACTCAATCTCTTCATCATCCTCTAAATCTTTGATGAGAACCTTGGCATAGAGATAGACTTTATCTTTAGGGATAGAACTTTTATCTATAATCTGAATTTTCAGAAGTTTCTGTTGTATTTCTACAATTTTACCTTCGATGACTTTCTGTTGTTCTTTGGCAGCGTGGTATTCGGCGTTTTCGGACAGGTCACCCATTTCACGGGCTCGTTTGATTTCAGCAACAATCGCAGGACGATCGGTGTATTTCAATTTTTTGAGTTCCGCCTCAAGTTTCTGGCGTCCCTCTTTGGACATAAATAATTTTTCACTCATAGTAATCCAATATAGGTATAAGAGGTCGAAATTGCAATATTGTTATTTTTCCCTGGATGTTATCAGATATATCAACAACGAGAGTACTAAACCAGGGAATATCGGCTGTACGGAAAACCAGTATGAACCGTCACCTGAGGCAAACTGGGAGAGATACCAGATAAGCGATACAGCACCGGAGCTGAGTATTGAATAAAAAGCTGCGGTGGCTGACATTTTTCTTTTTCCGACAAACGATGTAAAGACCGGTATCAGAAGGGCCGGTGTACCGATTGAGCCGAAGGTATACCAGATATCTACGACTGAGTCAAACAGCATAAGCGGAATAATTGCCAGTGTAGCTGTCAGTAAGAGGCCTATGCGCGTCAGTGAGGTTATACTCTGGTGTTTAACGTTAAATGCTTTTTGAACGATATCTTTTGAAAATGTTGTTGCTGCAACAAACGAATAGGAATCGACTGTTGACATTACCGTTGCTAAAAGTGATAAAGCAAATATACCAAGCAGTCCAGCCGGGAGAACCTCGAGAGCTACTGCCGGGTAGGAACCGACGGCGTTTTCAAGGTCAGGTAGAATCGCTTTAGCGTACATCCCGCAGCTTGTTGTTAGAAAATCAAAAAACGCCCAGCAGAGTATAGAGAGGAAGATACCGTTACGGGCGACTTTTTCGGTTTTAGCAGCATAGCATCTTTGGTAGAACGATGGTTCTATCAATGTTGCCAGAGCGATGACATACCAGGTTGCGATATACAACCCGGAATTGCCCCCATGCCAGGTGAAATGCGTTTCGGGAAGATTTGTCTCAAGGAATGGCATCCCGCCATAATTTAAATACAGAACTATCAGTAAAACTGCAAATCCGGCAAACATGAGAACAAACTGGAAGAGGTCGGTTCGGATAACGGAATTAAAACCTCCGGTGAATACATAAACCAACGAAAAGAGAGTACCCAGCAAAATCCCAACCCAAAGATTCCAACCGAATAAAAATTGTGCAAGGGTTCCGAGCATCAGGATGTATGCGGCCGGAACGGTCATCAGGTATATTATTACCGACCCGGCAACGGCTGCTTTCGTGCCATAAACTTGCTGGAGCCTGTCGGGGATAGTCAGCATTTCTGATTTGCGTGCTTTTTTTGCTAAAAAGAGAGCAAAGAGAAAGGCTGCCAGATAGTACGGTAAACCAAACGCCAGCCAGTTCGAAAGGCCGTAGTTATAACTGTATTCACCGACACCGAGGATTCCGCCGTACCATGTTGAGACAAGCGAAGCAACAAACGCCGGGAGAGTAAGCATCCGTCCCCCGACAATCAAATCGGCAGCAGTGCTGTCTTTCCGGATTCGTTTTGCAAGCCCGAGGATAAGCAGAAGGGCTAAGTATACAATGATGATACTGTAATCTATAAATTGCATAATATTTTCCGGCAGACGAGGACGTCTGCCTTGCACAATTTGGTTACTAATCTCTTTGTCGGGTTTCTCGATATTGATTTCTCTCGAAATCAATGCAACGGAACCCGACCTACTTCAATTTCTTATTCCAAATCACACTTCAACTCCGCTCAGTGTGACCCACTTAAACATGGTCTCAGGCATCTTGCCTGAGAATATGTCGACACTCAAGAGTTTCGACCTACTCATACTTTGTGGTGTCAGGCGTCTCGCCTGACACCCTCTGACAGGGCAACACCTTGTCACTACAATAATATTTTGGCAGGACCACAGGGATACTGCCCTATTATTCATTGGTTGAGCAGGCAGAAACCTTTCCTGCCTGTCTTTCTAAAACCTTAAAACAGTTCCATCTTCAACTGCGAGAAAAACGAGAGTTCTGATGCGACATAAAATGTTGACCAGCCTTCAACGCCGCCGTTTCCATCGATATAATTCTCAGCGTATGCAACGGCTGATTCATACTTTTTGGAAAAGAGATTTTCAATCCGGGTTGAAAACAAAAGATTCCCGATACCTAAAAACTGACCAAGCTTTACTTCTGCAGCCACCGAAGATACAAAGACCGGTTTGATCGCAAGTTCCTCTATATTGTATAAATCGGAATACTGTTTCCCGATGTAGTTGCCATAATAGGTGAACCGGAATTTTTTCGTGTGGTAATCGGCGATGATATTGGCAAGAATCTCCGGATAACGGCTTACTTTTTTACCGGCAAAATCAACCATTGCCGTATCGTTATAAAAGGCATCGTATAGAATAGTTTTAAATTCTTTTACGCGATTATGATTGTAAGCAAAGTTTGATGT
>QQUK01000076.1 GCA_008501655.1 Calditrichota bacterium | reverse complement strand
AGAATAGTAGATTTAATTAACAGCTATAATCCCTTTACCGACTCTTCCATCAATTAAAATATTCAGCGGTTCTTTAGTTTGGTAATGGCAGACAAATTCTGTTCTTGAAACAAGTTTAAGTTTTGAAAAGAAATCAAGATCGATGAACCCATTCCGGGCATTTTCATTTATAGTGAAATAACCGGTTTGAAATGACGTAAGATTTTGAAAGAAATGAGTCCCAAATGACGGGTCAGGGGAGAAGTCTCCATAAGCTGCTTCAATGATGACCCTTGCCCCATTAATCTGATTCCATTTTACTGGAACACCAAGCCATCTTTCTGTTGTTCCCCAGCGTCCCGGGCCAATGAGAAGGTATTCTTTGTTCTGTTCAAGTAACTCATTGTTTAGTTTTCCGACTTGTTCAGCTATTGTAACTGTTTTCCCTCTGTCAAATACTTCGGGATCTACAAAGATAATATCTTTAATCTCTTCATTATTAAAATTACCAAGTGTTTTGTCGGACTTTGCAATGATTTTATTCTTAGGAATTGAATCCAAATCAACCATCTCAAGCTGGGCTTCTTTTATCATAGGCCGGACCTGCAGGAAATAAAAATCATTCGGTTCGTTTTTATCTTCTGTCAACCTGACTGCAAATTCTATTTCAACCGGACAATTTAACCCTTTTGAACCTAACTCCATGAGGAATTTGATTATTTTAATAAGAGGGAATGTTTTTGATTTTATGATCGGTGCAAAAGTAACAAGTCGCACACCTTTTCTTGATGAACCATCATAGACTCGGTCATTTTCAGCGGAATACGTAGAACATATCGGGTAGAGGGTTCCATCATCTTCAGCATCGGTAGCATGAAGTTTTATCAAGCCATCTTCGTCGACTTCTTTATCATACTTTGAATCAAGCGGGATAGCAAAGAATTCCTTCTGGGAATTATTAAGCATATCTTTGACTGTTGAAAATTGCGGGAGATTTTGCGGATGGCTTGGTGAAAAACGAAGGCAATTCATTCCTTCAACGATGGTTTTACCAAAACCTAAAGCAACATATACAACACCATCTTCAGGTTTAACATCTTCAAGAGAATAATAATTATAGGATAAGGCAACTCCTGAAAAACTCGGATAAAATCTGCCATTATGTTCCGTTCCAATAGCCCGCTGAATGATTACAGCCATTTTTTCTTCTTCAAGGCGATTGTCTGCTGCATCATGGTATGATTTTGTATTTTCCAGATATGTTGAGGCATAAATACTTTTGATAGCTTCTTCAAGTTGATTTCTCCGGACTTTTTTGCTGATGTTGCTGTTAGGCAGCATAATAGTATTGTAAACTCCGGCAAATGTCTGCAGGTGGGAATCCTCAAGCATAGATGAAGATCGTACTGCAACAGGGTAGTTTAAAATATCAAGAAGGGCATCAAGGTCAGCCTGAATTTCTTTTGAGAATTTAGCTTTTTGAAAACGGTCCATAATCAATTTGTCATCATGGGTACTTAATGCGAATTCCAAAAGATTATTTTGCTCGATGAAATCATCAAAAACATCGGTGCCGAGTATGATTGAAATAGGAACCATGATGTTTACATTATCAAAAAAGTCATGGAGTTTATACTGATTTAATAAAGCATTGATATATGCCAGACCACGACCTTTTCCACCAAGTGAACCGCCGCCAATGCGAACAAATTCTGTTTGCTGGTCAAAACGTTTCCGATTAAAATCGGTAATCTCACCGCGTTGTTTTTCATGACGGAAAGAACGAAAGGTTTTGATTAGATATTCCCGCAGGTCATCAGGATGATCAAACTCTGAAACCTTCTTAGGGCGAAGCATGTCAGCAAGGTCAAATTCGGTACGAGCCATCAGCCAGTTGGAAAAGTGGTTTCGATTCGCGTGGTATAGTAATGACCTTTCGTCGACCTGGCGCAAAGAGCGTTCCATCGATTTGAAGTCATTTGCCCGGCTGATAACTTCCTGAGTAGTCGGATTTAAAAACAGGAAATCACCAAAACCAAAATTGAACATAATGAAATTTCTCAATTCATTGTGCAGTTTGGGAGAATTTTTTGAGAGGAATCCAAATCTATTATCTTCTGCGATCGCCCTGTTTTTTTCAGCTGTGGACTGCATCAGAATAGGAAGTTCCGGGTACGTGTCTCTGAATTTTTTCACTAATTTGATTCCAGCCTGACCATCGAATTCACCATTTATCTGAAATCGAAAATCTGAAATTACCGCAAGAACATATTTCCTGTATTTATTAAAAAGGGTTGTAGCATCTTCGAAGTTTTGAGCAAGGAGGATTTTAGGCCGAGCCCGCATACGCAAGATTTTGTGTGAAATGTTTAACCCTTCATCCATTAATCCACGAGTTTGTACCATTATTTCCCGATACAAAAGTGGCAGGTACGATGAATAGAATTTTATTGAATCCTCGACTATGATAATAACACGCACACCGACATTTTTTGTATCTCGTTCGACGTTGATAGCATCTTCAACAAGTTTAATAATTGATAATAGAATCCTAACATCACCGGTCCAGATAAAAGTCTGGTCGATAACTGAATGATAATCGTCAGTAATCATTTTGATGAGTTCCCGTTCATGGTATGCAAGCATGATAATCGGGATTTTGCTATGATGGGATTTAACACGTTTACCAAACTCTACGACATCAATATCTGAGACACGTTTAAAAATTATTATGAGGTCAATATTCTGGTTTTCCAGGATTTCATAAGCTTCTTCTGGGGTTGAGGCACGTTTAACATGAGGGGTGATTGTCAGGTTCAGTTCTAAATATTCATTATAAATCAGATCAGTTAACTGACCGTCTTCTTCTAAAACATAAGAATCGTAAGAGGAGGAAACGAGCAGGATATGCTTAACTTTAAACTGCATCAAAGAATCGAACTGCAGGAATTTTGATTCGTGTGAGACTAAATTCAGTTCCGGTGTCATCGGTGTACCTCCATCTGACTAATATATTCTTTGAATCGATACAATCAAATAAAAATAGCATAAAAAAAGGGTGAGGTTTTGCCTCACCCTGGAAAAAAACTATATTAAGATTATACTACACCCTGATCCATCATTGAGTTGGCAACCTTCAAGAAACCGGCGATGTTTGCACCGTTTACATAGTTACCGGGGGTACCGTATTTATCAGCAGCCTGGATAGATGCTGAGTGAATGTCTTTCATGATTTGATGAAGTTTTTTGTCGACTTCTTCAGTTGTCCAGGAAAGTCTCATTGAGTTCTGTGACATTTCGAGACCGGAAACAGCAACACCACCAGCGTTGGCTGCTTTACCAGGACCATAGAGGATTTTGCTTTTCAAGAAAATATCAACAGCATCCGGAGTGGATGGCATGTTAGCACCTTCAGATACACAGAAACATCCATTATCTACAAGGGTTTTAGCATCATCACCGTTTAACTCATTCTGGGTAGCACATGGGAGGGCTACATCGACTTTAACACTCCATACACCGGTACCTTCGTGGAACTCACAACCAAACTTATCAGCATATTCTTTAACTCTGCCGCGACGAACGTTTTTAAGATCCATAAGGAAATCCCATTTTTCGCCTATGATACCGTCTTTATCAACGATATAGCCTGATGAGTCAGACATCGTGACTACTTTACCACCAAGTTCATTAACTTTTTCAATAGCATACTGTGCTACATTTCCAGAACCTGAAACTGAGACAGTGAGACCATCGAAGGATTTACCTTTGGTTTTCAACATTTCATCCGCAAAATATACAGTACCGTAACCGGTAGCTTCCGGACGAATCAATGAACCACCCCAGGCGATTCCTTTACCGGTGAGAATACCTTCAAATGCATTACGGAGTCTTTTATACTGACCGAACATGAATCCGATTTCACGACCACCAACACCGATATCACCGGCTGGAACGTCGGTATTCGGTCCAATGTGACGGAACAGTTCACTCATAAAGCTCTGACAAAAGCGCATGACTTCAGTATCTGATTTTCCTTTAGGATCAAAGTCAGAACCACCTTTACCACCACCCATAGGAAGGGTAGTGAGGGAGTTTTTAAATACTTGTTCAAATCCGAGGAATTTTAAAATACCAAGATTTACAGACGGGTGAAAACGAAGACCGCCTTTGTACGGACCGATTGCTGAGTTAAACTCAACGCGGAAACCGCGGTTTACCTGAACTTGACTTTTATCATCAACCCAGGGAACACGGAACATAAGAACTCTTTCCGGTTCAATAATTCTTTCTAAGATTTTTGCTTCTTTGTATTCCGGATGTTTATCAATAACCGGTTCGAGAGATTCGATGACTTCCTGCACAGCTTGATGAAATTCAGGTTGTGCCGGGTTTTTGGCTTTTACATCAGCCATGATTCCGTCAACAAAGTTTGACATTTCTAACTCCTAAATCAGTTTAAACTTCATAATATTTAATTAATAGTACCTATTCACATAGTGAAACATTTCACATATAAAACACAAAAAAAATCAAAAGTCAAGATATATCGTGTTTTTGATTAAAAAAAATGGTATACAAGGTCTTTAAATAAAAGAGAAGGCTGATAATAATATTATCAGCCTGTTATTCAACAACTTTCGCCACATCCTCCGGAGTTGCAATCACTTTCTCCAACAGTAATGAGAAAGCCTCCGCGTCCGATTGTGCTGTTCCGGTAGTCAATATTGACTTTACCGTTCTGATTCAGGAATTCGAGTAGATTTTCGTCAAGATAGACGTCGATTGAATTCGATTCCAACTTTTGTAGTTCATCAACTGACTCTTCCAGAGCCAAACCCAAATTGGGACCAGATCAGCCAAATCCCTGGAAATAAAGGACTAGATTTTTGGTTTTGGCTGTTTCAGCTTGAAACAACTCTTTGAGGTTATCCCGGGCAATATCAGTAATTTCAATCATTTTATACACCTTATCTCTAATTCATTCATTGTCATACATGTAAGATAGTAGAAACACCGAAATGATTCAAAATATTTTTTTGCTTATATCCTGTTAATTTACAATAAAATAACATTTTTTTTGAAAAAGTTATAAAAATACTTGCCGAAACTTAATATAAGCTACAATTTAGCGAATAACATACAATATTAATCGGTTAGTCAAAACCGGGAAATTAGAATATTTAGGATACAATATGCAGATAATATTATTTGAAGATAGTGCCTTCAGCAATTTTCACCCTCTGACTTATCTCCGTCCGGTTTATATGCTGAGAGCTGGCATTCAACCGCTATTCAAACGGATTGAAACTCATTTTAATGAAAGCAGTTTAACACTCACATGCAGACAGGAGATTGCAGGTTCCGTTGCTGAAGCTAACCCTGACTATCCGGTAAACATAATAAAAAAGAATGATTCAGATATTCTTTTCCTGAATGGTCGAGTAAGAAACTTGAGTGATCTTAAAGAAGCTATCAACAGTTTATCTTCATCTTCAATCATTATGAATGCTGATAATATTATCGCTGTATTAATAAAGCAGGAAGATTTGAAAAGCGTTCCTGATGTTGC
>QQUK01000156.1 GCA_008501655.1 Calditrichota bacterium | reverse complement strand
AGTATAGTTTGTTACCCAATTATCTGAAATCATCAGATCTGTACAGCCGTCCCCGTTAAAATCGGTTGCCACTAGGTCATGAGCCCAGTTTTCAAGTGTAAACTTTGAAGCATTACCTCCCCCTCCCTTTATATAAATATAGGTTTCACCGTTTACCAACCCCTGGGAAGTAGAAGCGGCAACATCCAATAAAGTATCCTGGTTAAAATTACCGGCAACCAACTCTAAAAATGAATCTGTGAAATCACCTACAAAAGCCAGTCCGTTTGTAAAAGTTCCGGTGCTGTCGTTTTGTAATAAAAATCCAAACGAAAAATTAATATCTACTTCGGTTGCTCCAACAACTAAATCTATATATGGATCTCCGTCACCATCGACAAAATTAATAGAAACAGACCCGCCTTGATCGACAAACTCAGGAGCTGCAAAAGTTCCATCACCGTTTCCTTTCAGAATCCATATTGCATGATCCGGTGCTCCTCCAAGTATCTCCCGATGCAGAACCAGAATATCACCGTCGCCATCTAAATCAAGGTCAGCAGAAAGAACCTGTTTCGTACGTCGGTCAACTTCGATAAAAGTCTCCGATAACATCACACCACCACCTGTATTAAACAAAATCGTCAATGTATCCGTTGTACTCGAATTTGCTCTCACAAAAACAATATCATCGAGACTATCGGCATCGTATTTACCGGCAGCAATAGAATTCGGGGGATAGGTCAGTTTGGGAGTTGTTATCGCAGATTGAAAGGTTCCATCACCGTTACCTAAAAATACCGAAATAGTAGAATCATTCACATTCCCGCAGGCAAAATCAATAATCGTATCAGCATTAAAATAACCTTCAATCACCGACATCGTATGAGCACCGGACGGATAATCAACAGCCGCCGCAAATGTACCGTCACCATTGCCAATTAGTACCGAAAAATATCCGCCTCCGTTGGCACAGGCGAGGTCTATAACGGAATCATTATTTACATCTATAGGGATTATCTGAAAAACATGACCGCTCAGATTATACTCTTCCGCATCATAATAAAATTCAGCCTGAACAACTGGAATTGATAAAAGAATCAGCAATCCTGTGAAAATTAAATTCTTAAAAAATGTACCCATGCTACGCCTCCCGGTAACAAATTATGTTTATATAAGCTGGTATTATCTACGCTGTAACTCTTCTCTCATTAAAAAGATATAAGTTTAACAGCTTCATACAACCGTTTTTTAAATTTCAGCAAAAAATACGACATAAAAAAACCCGCTTCAAAAGCGGGCTTTTCAAATTTAATGAGCATACTTCGACAAGCTCAGTATGACATCCTATCCGTAAATCTCAGCCGTGTTGCATTTGCAGACACCGACGTTTTCATCACGGAATTTCCAGGCATCTTTTTTGCCTTTTTTGGCTCCGACAAATTTAATGAACTGCAATGTTTCACCGCAGGTCGGGCAAGTCATCGTGTGTGATTTTTTCGATGATTTGTCAGAGAAGCTTTGTTTCTTAGCCATTAGTAAATATCTCCTCGATTTCTAATTTATCATCATGCTCAAGCGTCCCAAGCTCTCTCTTTACCGCGACTAACAACTTTGTCGTCTCAGAGTAAAGATTGAACTCCTTATTCTCTTTGAAATAGGGAGCAGCTTGTTTAAAATATTCGGAAGCAGATAAATAATCTTTACGCTTCAATGCAAGTAATGCAGCACAATATGCCTTTTCACCAGCTTTAAGCATGTAACGCCCCTTTCTTAAAAAGGGTTTCCGCTTCTTTCAATTTTTTTACATATGGGTCAACTTTATACCCATTTTGCTTGAGATAATATATGATAAATGCCGACAAAATCAAGGCATCTTTATTCGCTTCGGTACCTGTTTTTTTAAGTAATTCTTCCAATACGCTCAGAATATGTTGTTTTGAGTCTGCCGAATCGACAAACATCGAACTCATTTTCGATAACTTCTTGATAAACAAAGAGATAGTGTCCGCCTGCGGAGTTTTTTCCGTCTCAGAAACCTCCGGAGGACGGCTTAAAGTCATCCTGGTCGGCTTCGATTTATCGATTTTAATCGGATTATTTTGCCATCTGTCGATTTCAGTGCTGATTTTTTTCTGGGCTGGGGAAGCCAGACCTTCTTTTTCAAGCTCTGATTTTATATTGGAAAGCATCTCGCTGATACGGTTAAACTCAGATTTTCTCAATGAATTATCAGTCAGCCAGCGGTTATGATCGGCAAACCATTCCCCGATATGATCGGTGATTTCAACTCCCTGACCCGACATCGAGGTAATATCATCAAGACGATTGATTCCTTCCAAAACAGAAAGTTTCTGCTCCTTCAGATTTACAACCTGATCCAGAAATTTTTCTAACAGCGTTTCAAGTGACTGTAAAGATTGTTGGTTACTCACTTCTGCTCCAGAATTGTTTCGGTGACATTTCTATCCGACAATCTATTCTGCTTTTTCTCAGTTAGATAATCTTCAAATAGTCCGGCAAGACGATTCACCATCTGTTCGACATTATCAGAAACTTTCGGCGTCTCTTTTTTCTCGGTTTTGGTAATAATACCAGCAAGTTTCAGCTGGGCAAGTTTTCGCAAAGCTTCATCTTTTTTCATTCTGGAATACTTTACAACTTCATTGACCGAACGATAACCGTCTACCAGTGCCATAAGATTCCATTCACGTGCTTCCAGTGATACATCACGGGTGCGTCCGCCCTGAGATGCTGAGATTATATAAACATCATCCAGAGAAGGGAATACTTCGTTAATCATATTCGCTTCATCAATTCTGCGAAGTCCTTCTAAAATCACATTCTCAACAGATATCTTAACCGTGATCTCTTCCTCAGTAGGAAACTGGTCTTCATAAAACTTGAATGAACCGCTTTTCCAGGTCAGAAGAGAATACAATAACTCTTCGATCTGTGTAATAACTACTTTTTCTAAATCAGACCGATCGATGAATTTTCTTGAAATCAGAATTTCACCAAGCCTTTTTGAATTCTCATTTTTTGCCTGAATGTTTATCGCCTGCTCAAGCTGTGTTTCCGAAATTATATTTTTCTCCCGCAAAAGCTGTCCCAGATGAAAAGTCTGCCGAGGTCCATACCCGTATACAATATCACCTTTGTCAAAATAGACCATGATAATTGAATCATCCTTTTGTACACCGAGTGTGCCCGACTTACGACTCGAAGCTATCAATTGGAGTATTTCGGGTAGTGAGAACTTTTCAATATTTCCCTGTAATCCTAAATCCATGAGTACTCCCTAATACTTTGGAAAATCTTATTATTGACAGTCACCTGTTATTTGCTATACTGACATAAAGTTAAGAAAAAAAATAATTTATTGTTTGGTAAACCGTCTAATTTATAACAGGTTGCAACTTCTTTTCTAACTTGCTTAACAATAATAAATTATTTAATTCCTGTCAATCTGTAATAAAATTATTTTACCATATTTTGACGTATTTTAAGATAGAAATTGTGTGAATTACAGCACTATAACAAACGGATTATAAATGATTAAATTAACAGCCATAAAAGAAGAAAATGCTCATTTTCAACTGACTCTCTCAGACAACAGAAAACTCTCAATCCCCCCTGAAACAGCAATCGAACATAAACTGGTCAGTGGTATCGTACTCACCGACTCCCAGGTTGAAATCCTCCTGCAGGCAGACGACCTCTTCCGCTGTATGGCAAAGGCAAAACAATATCTGGCAAACCGGGGGCATTCCACCGGAGAACTCAAACTCAAACTGAAGAAAAAAGCATTCGCCGAAGAATCTATCACAAAAGTCATCAATAAACTGACCCAGCTCGATTTTTTAAACGACAGGGAATACGCCCTGGCAATTGGCGAAAAACTGCTCAACCGGAAACCATGCGGAAAGCCGTTTCTCAGTTCTTTTCTGCAATCAAAATCGATTAGCCGTGACCTTGCTGAACAAACCGCCCAAATGCTCTATCAAAACCGGGATATAAGTCAGCTTGCGGTCGATGCCCTCTCTAAAAAGTGGTATATGTACAATGATTTAGAACTTGAAGATGCCCGGAATAAATCGTATAATTACCTCGCAAGACGCGGATTTACATACGAAACCGCTAAAACAGCATTTGAAACGATTCTGAAAGAGAAAAAAGATTAGCAGATTATGAAAACAAACGATATACGAAATTCATTTTTATCATATTTTGAAAAAAATAAACACAAAATTCTCCCGTCCTCACCGGTAATCCCTTACGATGATCCGACTATCCTCTTCACCAATGCCGGGATGAACCAGTTTAAAGATGTTTTCACCGGCAACCGCAAAGTAGACTACAAACGGGCAACTACCTCCCAGAAATGTATCCGCGCCGGTGGAAAGCATAACGACCTCGATAATGTCGGCTTTACTGCCCGTCACCATACCTTTTTTGAAATGCTCGGCAACTTCTCCTTTGGTGATTATTTCAAAGAAGAAGCTATCAAATTTGCCTGGGAATGGGTGACAAAAGAGATTCAACTGCCCAAAGATAAACTTTATGTCTCTGTCTATGAAACCGACGACGAAGCGTTTGCCCTCTGGGAAAAAATTGCACCGGAACTGAAAAACGGACGGATCCTTCGCTTTGGGAAAAAAGATAATTTCTGGTCTATGGGAGATGTCGGTCCATGCGGACCATGCTCGGAAATTCATTTCGACCGCGGAGAAAAATTCGGAACCGGACCGGATGATGTCGTCAACGGCGAAACAGAACGCTTTGTCGAATTCTGGAACCTTGTTTTTATGCAGTACGACCAGACTGAAAACGGTCTCGTCGACCTGCCCAACCCGTCAGTCGATACCGGTGCCGGACTTGAACGGCTTGCATCATTGATTCAAAATGTTGACACCAACTATGAAATAGACCTTTTCCAAAATATAATCGAAGCAATTTCAGATACGACAAAATCTAAATATACAAAAGATTTGAAATCTTCATTCCATGTAGTCGCTGACCATCTCCGCGCACTTACTTTTGCAATCACCGATGGTGCCGGTATTTCAAACGAAGGGCAGGGGTATGTTCTCCGTCGAATCCTTCGCCGTGCAGTACGGCATGGTCGTATCCTTGGTGCCGATGAACCGTTTATCTATAAACTGATTCCAACTCTTGTTAACGAAATGGGGGATGCCTATCCGGAACTTATAGAAAAACAATCGCATGTAATCAATGTCGTCCGGATGGAAGAGGAATCATTTGACCGGACTCTCGATAAAGGATTGATTTATTTTTCCGATGCTCTGAAAAAAATTGAATCAGTTCATAAACTTGTCTCGGAAAATCCTCAGGATGCCAAGAAAAAAGCATCGGACGGTTCAATAGATGAAGATATTTATCATTCGGTTGTTAAAAATCCGAAGATAATCCCCGGGAATACCGTCTTTATGCTCTATGACACTTACGGATTTCCATACGATTTAACCGAGGTAATGGCTGAGGAGAGAGGCTATACCCTAGATGAAACCGGTTTTAATCAAGCGATGGAAGAACAGCGTAAAAAATCAAGAGCTGCCGCAAC
>QQUK01000330.1 GCA_008501655.1 Calditrichota bacterium | reverse complement strand
TTCTGCCTATATCGCATTTTATTCCAATCACTTTATATTAACAGCAGTGTCGATGATTTCAATTCTGCCTCTTCTGATTTCACTTTTCAAAAATGATACAAGAATACTGTTTTTTGCCATAAAATTTCCGATATTGTTATTAACGATGGTTTCAGCCTATTTTTTCTGGCAATACGGTCTTTTTATAGTTGTTTTGATTACCGCAACCCGGATATATTACAAAAAACGATTTAACATGGATTACCCGAAACTGACATGAAACATATAATAGTTACTATAGTTTTATTACTATTCATCGGTTGTGCTGCAAATCCCCGTTACAGAACCGGAGGATATGAAGTCGAACCGCAAGTCACCCATCTTGACAATTCTCCGACCACATCAGAAAATATCCGCCTCGGACTTATTCTGCAGTCATACCTTGGAAAACCATATGCCGGCTCATCTAAATATGAAGAAGGTCTTGACTGCTCCGATTTCACTCAATCTGTCTTCAGGCAATTTAACAAAACCCAGCTCCCAAGAACAGCAGCAGAACAATACAAGTATGGTTCTCAGATACATTTTAATATGCTTCGTTACGGTGATCTTGTCTTTTTCAAAACAACCCGCAAAGCGATATCTCATGTCGGAGTCTATGTCGGGGAACGAAAATTTATCCATGTCTCAACCTCCCGCGGTGTTATTATCTCAAGTTTTGCTGAAAAATATTGGTCAGAACGGTTTGTCGGTGCCAGAAGAGTCTTCAAATAATCAAACTTCCTGCGTATAATAGAATATGCCAAAGACTGATTTACAACTGAAACTCAAAAATCTGCCGACGACCCCCGGTGTCTATCTGTTTAAAAACAAAGCCGGCAAATTTATCTATATCGGTAAAGCTAAGAATCTGAAAAACCGGGTCCGTACCTACTTCCAGTCACCCGATAAACTTGACCCGAAAACTGAACGGATGATTTCCAAAGCAGTCGATTTCGACCTGATGGAAACCGCCAACGAAGTCGAAGCACTAATTCTCGAAGCGAACCTTGTCCGCGAATATAAACCACAGTACAATGTCGACCTCAAAGATGACAAACATTTTCCTTATATAAAAATAACTACGAATGAACCATTTCCGAGAGTGCTTATCGTCAGGCGTCTTGAAAAAGATGGTTCAACATATTTTGGTCCCTATACATCGGCAAAAAATATGCGCCGGACAGTGCATTTTCTGACCGGACTTTTTAAAATACGTTCCTGTAATTATGTTATTCCACATCCGAAAGGGCTGTTATACAAAGTCTGTCTTGACTACCGCATCAACCGTTGCGGAGGTCCCTGTGCGGGGTTAATGACCGAAGAAGCGTACAAAGAACAGGTCGATTCGGTTATCATGGTTCTCTCCGGTAAATCAAAGAAGTTAGTCGACAAGCTTCAGGAAAAGATGAAAACATTGTCCGATGATATGCAGTTTGAAGAAGCGAAAGAAGTCCGCGACCAGATCGAGGCAATCAAATCGGTCATGGTAAAACAGAATGTCGATATCGGCGAAGTCATCAACCGTGATATTATCTCGGTTGCCCGTGAAGAAAAAAATGCTATCGCTGTTGTTATGCAGCTTCGGGAAGGCGCCTTAATCGGTCGGCAGGATTTTCAGCTTACCTGTGAACCGGATGAAACCGATGAAAATGTTATCGAAGCATTTGTCTCCCAGTATTACAATCATCAGCCGAATATGCCTGATGAAGTTTTCCTTCCATCGGAACTCCCTGATATAAAGTTACTGGAGAAATGGTTTAAAAAGGAAAAAGGTTCCAAAGTTAAAATAATCACTCCAAAAATCGGCGACAAGGTACGCCTGGTCGAACTTGCTGCCCGTAATGCACGGCTTCTACTTGATGAGATTCTGATTAAAAAACAGACTTATACCGAGCGCACTTCGAAAATGGTGACGACCCTCA
The DNA here is from genome assembly GCA_008501655.1 of Calditrichota bacterium. GTDB lineage: Bacteria > Zixibacteria > MSB-5A5 > GN15 > FEB-12 > QQUK01. The sequence continues at coordinate 3,634 of QQUK01000330.1, read as the reverse complement.
AAGATGACCTCAAACTTTCCAAATCACCGCGCACGGTTGTCTGTTTTGACATCTCCAACACCGGGGAGACTGATGCAGTCGGGTCATGTGTTTATTTTGAAAACGGAAAACCGAAAAAATCAGAGTACCGTCATTTCAAAATCAAAGGGGTCATAGGGCAGGATGATTTTAAGATGATGCGCGAGATTATAGGCCGTTACTTTTTCCGTATCAAAGATGAAAAGAAAGACCCGCCTGATTTAGTTGTTGTCGACGGTGGGAAAGGACAGTTATCGTCAGCAGTCAAAGAGCTTGAGTATCTTGGATTCACCGAACAGCCGATTATCGGTCTTGCCAAACGGCTTGAAGAAGTTTTCCTCCCCGGACAATCAGACCCGATGACTATCAGCAAATCTTCGCCATCTTTGATTCTGCTCAAACAGGTAAGGGATGAAGCCCATCGGTTTGCGATAACTTACAACCGCAAAGTCCGGAGCAAACGAACCATTACAACCGCCCTTGACAAAATCAAAGGGGTCGGTCCAGCAAAGCGGGAGGCGTTGTTGAAAGAGTTTGGTTCTGTTGGTGAAATTAAAAAACGTTCTCCGGAAGAACTAGCCGAACTCCGCGGTATCAATATCATCCTCGCAAAAAAAATCCTCAGTCAGTTACATAAGTGATTATCAAAATCTCGGATTCACAATGTTGTTGTAGATTGATCCAAATGAATAACTGATTCCGAAAGAAAACCAGTAGTTATATCCTGAAGCAAGCTCTCTTCTTCGCAATAAAATATCAGCTTCTGATTCTCCTTCGCCGGATAATGATATCTGATCACGGGTACGGGAATAATTACCGTCAAAATTACAGGAGAATCCTTCAAATAAATTAACTTCCATGCCGGCAGATATAGTTAAGCGGTTTTTGTCAAAATCATGAAGATACAGGATTCCGTTCAATGAACTGTATAGCGAGCCCCATGGTTGTTGTATCTCAATAGCTGAGAGAAACCGTGTATATGTAAGCCATTCGTTTGTCTTGTCATATATTGATTTATGGGTATAATCCATGTAGGTAACACCAAGGGTAGAACGGAAAATCCATGCTCTCCTTGATGATTCCTTGTATGGGAAGATATTATATTCGATTCCTGTTTCAGTAGAGAAATCAAAATCTTTGTTTGAAAATGTCGATGTGAAAAAGTTGTATTCATAGGCTGCTGACCATTTATCATTTAAGGAAAATACAAAATGTCCCCAGGTGCCTTTGGAGCGATTGGTATAGAGATCATATCCGTCATCTTCATTGAACTTTTGGTCATTGTAGTTCCACCATAAACCAAAACCGACTTTGAGAGCTTCGGTGACACGGCTTGCTTCATATTCATTTCCGATACTTACTGATCTGTAATTTTCATCACCGTTTATCCACATATTTCCATCAATTTCGAATACCCAATAATTCCATTTATCTTTTACTTTAGTGTTACTGGTCGGTTTGGTGAATTTTATATCGAGATGTTCTGAGAGATTAGTTTTAGCGGCGAATCTTGTCAAACCAAGTTTGAAGTATTTGACAACTTCTGCCCGAATCTTGTCATCAGTTTCCGATTGTTTTGTGTTGAAAATAAGTGTGTCGGTCATTCCCGAAAAAGCCTGATTTCCGATGAACTCGACCATATATTCATCACCTCCGGATCCATTCATCTGACGGGATACAAGAATGTGGACATCAGCTTGATTTCTATCCCTGACAAAATTTACAAAACTTATTTCCCGGCGGATATAGTCATTATCACAGGTCGAACAGTCGATATAGATTTTAATGGCATCTTCAAGAACAGAATCAGCCGGTTTGCTATCTGTTTGAGCATGCAGTGATTGAGATGCGAACGCAATAAGTATAGCAATACAATATGGTGACAGAAATTTCACATTACCTCCGGTTAAAATATTCCGATGTAAACTCGATGTTTTTAATACGTTTAACTTATCGAATAGTTTCAAGTGCGATGTGAAAACCGGATAATCAGAAAATACGATAACACACCCCTCAACCGACTGCCAGAAATGGCTTTGTTTTGACTTTTTGGAGTTGTTTTGTAGTGGTTTTGTGGTGATTCTTATTGCACCTCCATATTGTTTCTTTTGTCGGGTTTCTCGGCCTTGAAATCTGACGATTTCAAGACAACGGAACCCGACCTACGGGTTACCTCGTGTCATTTGAGTCTTCAGACTCAAATGATTTTTCCTTCTGAATCTGAAGATTCAGAAGGCACAGAGGCGGGTTGGTGGAAAGTCACCCTGAGTCCGCTTAAGGCGGATAGGGGACTTTTCCGGTAAAATCTGTCATACTGAGCTTGTCGAAGTATGGTCTATTTCCTGACTGCCAGAAATGGCTTTGTTTGCTCATTTTTAAGGACCCAAATTTTAGCCAAAAGCCATTTCTGAGGACATAAGTTTTTTGGTATAAAAAAGTTACAACAAAATGGCTTTGCCTGACATTGTGACAGAAAGCCATTTTAGTTTTCCGATTCATCTGCACTCCTCAGTTTCGGTTCTCCATTGAAGAGAGTGGAGGAGTAAAGAGTGGAGAAGTTGTAGGGAAAGTGGGAAATCACTTTTTAAAGAGCAGTTATTGACAAACTCGAAAAATAGAGTATTATTTCAATTATCAGCAGAAGGTTCAAAAAGGGTAAAAGATATAGTTACTATATTCTGGAGGTAATATGTTAATTGAACTTGTAGAGATAAAGAACTTTAGAACTATTAAAGATACTTTATTTAAGTGTAATAATCTAACAGCAATTGTAGGAAGGAATGGAAGTGGAAAGTCTACTATTCTACATGCTTTAAATTATTATTATGATACAAACGCTCCAGTAAATGTTGAAGATTTCTTTCATAGAAACACTGACGAGAAAATTGTTATAAAAGTCACATATACAAATCTATCAGATGAAGAAAAATTAGAATTCAAATTATACATAACTGAAAATAAACTTATTGTTAGTAAAATTATCTCATTTGATGATGGGAGAATTACTCAAAAATATTATGCAAATGAGCTTCAAATACCAGAGTTTGCAATTGTAAGGAAAAATGAAAGTAAGACAGAAATAAGAAGCGCTTATAATAAACTTGTCAATGACAATTCAATTGAAGGATTATCAGAAACAGCAAGAAGTGCTGATTTAGCAGAAAAGTACATGGTTGAATTTGAAAAATTGAATCCTAAACTGTTAATGCCAATCGAAAGAGAAGTTCAATTTTTTGGACCTAAAAATATTGGAGGTGGAAAATTAGATAAATACACAAAATACATTTTCATACCAGCAGTAAAAAATGTTCTTGAAGAAACAGAATCAAAAAAAGGTGCTATAACACAATTATTAGAACTTATTGTTTTAAGGAAAATTAATACTCGAAAAGATATCATTAAATTTAGAGAAGAGTATGATGCAAAGATCAAAGAAGTATATTCAACTGATAATCTCACTGAAATTAAAGAACTAGGTGGAGTTTTAACAGAAACATTAAAACAATATGCACCAGGTGCTGAATTAAATTTACAATGGGAAGAAGTTGTACCACCAGAATTATCATTGCCAAAATCAACAGCCAGTTTAATTGAAGATGAATATGACGGTGATATT
>QQUK01000007.1 GCA_008501655.1 Calditrichota bacterium | reverse complement strand
TGTGTTACCATTGCTGTTTTTTTATCACCTAACGCAACAAATGAGTCATAAACTTTTTCAAAGAGTTTTAAAGCATCGCTGTATTTTGTTTCAAGATATAGAATATAAGCTATCGAGTATTCAGTCTGCTCCCAGGCAAGATCCATTTTTTTTGATTTATAAAAGTCACCTGCTTTGAGATAAAGTTCTTTTGCCTTAGCAAGTTGATTAAGATTAGCAAAAATATTAGCCCTGTTAAAATCGACGATCGCCATCGCGGCTTCATTTTTACCTTTAAATATTTCCTGCGCCTTTTCATAATGCGAAAGAGCCTGCTGGTTTTTATCCATGCGGTGATAAATATTACCGATGTTGGTTAAAACCTGTGCTGCGTCAATCTCAGATTTCGTTTTACGAAAATATTCCAAAGCCTTTTTTCCGATAAATATCCCTTCATCGTATCTACCAAGATACATATAAACTTCGATCATCCCTTTTCGAATTAACGCAGCAGCCCGAAAATTTCTTCTTTCGATTGTTATATCCAATGCCTGACTATAATGCATCAATGCTTTTGTATAATCACCGCTCCACAATTCAAGTCGGGCTTGAAATGTCGTAAGACGATAATAAAGTTTCTCCGGTATGAAATTTTTGAGTTTGTTAAGCTTTGAAAGAAATAATACAGCAGCACTAATATCAACACTTAACAGTCTGTTCAAAGATCTGCTTGCATCAATTAAAAATTCAGTTATATCAGAATTATATTCCAGTTTAATGAGAGAATCAAATGAATCCTGACTTTTAACTTGTACTATTTTGTCTATATCAATCATATCTCAATCTCAACAGCCCCGAACAATTTCTTTTTCATATAAAAGGAGATACGGCACTTCCCGACAGGAATTCTCTCAAACCGGAACAGGGAAAATTGATCCAGCTCACTTATAAATTTCTCTTTTTGAGTTTTTAAAACGACCTGAACCTCTGTTTGTAAGTCATTTTCGAAATTGACAACTCCAATAATTTCAACAGAATCGGTTGTAATTGGATACACGGTTAACTCAAGACTGGAACCATCAATCAAGTATCTCAGAGTTTTTGTATCAACTGCCGCTGGTCTGATTCCTTCAGGTAATGGTAGCAAAGATGAATCGAAAATTTGAACACCGATTTTTTTAGATTTTAACTTGATAGCTTTTTGAAAATCACTATATATTTTTCCGGATAATTCTCTTGTAGCACCGGTCAACTTTTTATCGGATAACAATGACGATTCAAACAATTTTTTCAAGACAATATATAACTCTTTTAGTTCGGTATCTGCTTCAATAATTTTTTCAAGCTCCCTTTTCTTTTTACCACGGAACTTCCCGGAAATCAGTTTTTGAATTTCATCAATATTCATAATTATTTCTCATTAGATGCTTACTACCTCTGATTAATAGAGACATCAAATTACAGTAAAAATACTTAAAATTTGTATTGTTTTCTTTTCATTATCTTCTTCAATTTAACAAGCGCCCTTGACCTTGTCGGTCCGATAGATGCTACAGGTATACCAATTTTTTCAGAAATTTCATCATAAGACGGTTCATTTTCATCTAAAAATAAATGCCACAGTAACTTGTATTCTTTTTCCGGAAGCTTCGTCATTGCCGACATCAGAATTTCAAGTTCTGATAATTTGTCAAATTCTTCGTCGGGTCGGCTAAACTCTGTTACAGATATCTGTTTACTCGTTTCTTCTTCTATTTTATCAAACAATTTTGTCCGGCGGATTCCTCGCAAGACTTCCCGTCTTGTCGTGGTTGAGACGTAACTGAGAATCTTTTCAGGAGATTTCAATTTTTCAAGATTTTGCAGCAGGATATAGCAGACCTGACCGAAAATATCCAAAGATTCTTCCTGTGACAAGCGCATTTGACGGCAAGTCATCAGAATTGATGGTGTAATCAGGTTAACTAACTCATCCCATGCTGTAGCATCACCATCAATACATCTGCTGATAAGTATTGTAAAATCACTCTTGGAATGCTCTGTCATTTACAAAATTTTACTCATAATTTCTTGCAAACGGCATCGTCATACAACGGGCACCACCCCTACCCCGGGATAATTCAGCACCACTTAAAGTAACAATAGTCTTCTTAAGTGACATTGAATCACTTTTTAAAAATTCTTTCGGGGTCAGTATCGAATAGCCGTTCTTTTTGAATGCATTTATTGTCTGAATATTTCTTTCATAGATAAAAGCGACCTCCGGAAGTACCGCAAACAGATTCGCACCATCGGTCCATTGCTCTCTTGTTTGATAATGAGGAATATCCCCACCGCATGGTATTCTATTCGGAAAATCATATCCAATCCGCTTTAAAGCTCCGAATATAGATTCTTCCAATGACTCATCGACACATCGGAGTGCTCCATCGACTAATTCATAGGTAAAACAGGGGCATTGTTGATTTTTGTCACGGTTTGAAAAGAATCTCGGATAATAGACACAGTCATCTTTGCCAATGATCGTAAAAACCGTATCAAGATGCATGGTTGCTCTGTCGGTTGGAAGAAGCACTTTAATGACCCTTTTTACTATGCCTTCAGCAAACAACCGATTCATCAGCAATTCGATTGCAATATCGGTTGTTCGTTCACTACTGCCAATGAGAAGAGTATCCTTATCAAGCACCAGCATATCTCCCCCCTCCAGATGGATTTTATCAGGCATCCCATGAATGGTCGCATCATCATATATATCAATAATATTGATATCCTTAAATAACGGGTGATTTCTGAAAATATACCGCGCCAAAAGACCTTCCCTCCGGCGGACAACTTTTGCAGGATGGCTGAGAATAACAGCATCATGTAAAAACATCCCGATATCTCTGGTAAACATCAGATTTGGAATTGGTGTAAAGAGGACTTTATACCCTTTGTGTTCTTTGTCTTCAGGGTGAAATGCTCCTGCTACGAGAAGATTGGATAACTCTTTATTGGAAAATTCTTCAGACAAAAGTAAATCATGTGTTTTAACACCGACATTTTCCAAAGCTGAGACAGCACCGACTATGTCAGACCGGACTTCACGATCGGAAAGAATCTCCTCGAGAAGTGTTGTAAAATCCAGAACTGAATCAGTTCCTACTGCATGTTTTAAGCAGTCGGTAAATTCAGTATGATCGGTTGCAGCTTCTTCAGTAAAGAGAATATCCTCAATCAGATATTTCTCCTGCATATTATGCTCTACTGTAACTAAATTCCATTCATAACCCGGTTTATGGATAATCACGCCTTTCAGCGGATGAAATTCTGATTTTATAGACATACAGTTCCTTTCAAGTTTAAACAAGATATCGCTTTAGCGACCTGAAAGCAACCGTATAATAGACTAATAAACTGTAGATTTGCTACAATAATTTATTATTTTAAATCAAACAACAACAGTTCAGCATCCGTTTTACCGGTCACCGAAATACGAGATTCATTTACAATTGCAGCTCCATCACCACCGGACAACTCGTTTCCATTGACTTCAATTGTCCCTTTGATTGCCTGAATCCAGATTGACCTCGATATATCAACATCCAATGATATCTCCTGTGACGGCTGGACAATAGCATGATACATTTTAGCATCCTGGTGGATTTTTATCTCGCCATTTAGCTGTTGATTTGAAGCGAGCAGTTGAAAACCTTTTTTTGATTTTTCATAATCAATTGTCTTCTGCTCATAAGATGGTGTTAAACCTTTTTTATCCGGAAAAACCCATATTTGATACAAATGAAGCAGTTCTTCCTTGGATGCATTAAACTCACTATGCATCACACCGGTTCCGGCAGTCATTTTCTGAATTTCCCCTCGCTTTATCACAGCTTTATTTCCCATAGAGTCTTTATGTTCAATTTCACCATCTAAGATAAATGTTATTATCTCCATATCATTATGCGGGTGAAATCCAAAGCCTTCTCCCGGTTTTAAAATATCATCATTCATTACCCTGAGATGACTAAAATGCATATATTTAGAATCATAGTATTGATTAAAAGAAAATGTATGCCAGCTTTTCAGCCAATCTAAATCGGTAACTCCCCGCTCTTCTGCTTTTCTAATTGTGATCATAAACCCATTCCTTTCGCACAATAGTTGAACGTTAAACTATTAAACGAAAAAAAGGTCTAACTTGTTCCCGGTTGTTTCCCTAAACCTATTTTTTTACAAATTACTGCCATTTTAATCTGCTCTGAGGGGGTAAGAGTTCTGAATTCCTCAACAAGAATCCGGAGATGTTTTGGGAAAATCTGCTCCATAAGCTCCTCTCCTTTTTTAGTTAACTCTATATAAGAATAACGTTTATCGTTTATATCCTGAGTTTTTTTTACCAGTTTATTTCGGGTTAAATTTTTGACAACCATAGTCAAATTACCGGTTGTTTTGAGAACTTTGGCAGCAATCTCTTTCTGGTACATTGGTCCAAGATGGTAGAGAATCTCAAGAACCTGAAACTGACTTAAGGTTAATAATTCATCAGCCAGATGTTTATGGGTCCGATGCAGGACTGAATCTGAAGCGCGGATCATCTTTACAAACAGATCTAAAACCTGCTGTTCTTCCGCAGTATAATCAGAGATTTTTTTCATATTGCAAGTGTATATCAATTTTACATTACAATCAACATTTATAATTCTTGAACAAAAATAGAGTTTTAACGTTTTAAAATCAGACGATTTATCTCTATTTTAGCTCCTTGAATAACAAACGGAAGCAACTTTTTGTAAAATATTAAGTTATACTTGTAAACATCTTGACTTTGACTTCAAATTTACGGACATTACCAACGATGAATAAATACTCCCAACGGTCTCCTCATAGGTTTCATATCCCTGTAATGGGCACCGGATTTACAATCGATACGGCACTTAAAGTTGCCAAATATGGAATTTCTTCCGTTCTCTCTTTAGTCGATGATGTTTTTATCGAACAAATGAGAAAACATCATTCTGAGAAGAACGATATAGAATATACCCCTATTTCTGACCAGGATCATGACTCCCGGGCTACCAGAATAACTGCATATTTAAATCTGTTAAATAAAATCGTTATAAACCAAATAGATAATATTCGGAATTCAGACTTTTCTGATAACACTGAGCTTACTAAATATTTTGAACTGCTTCCTGATTCAGATCTGAAAACCAGGTATCATCAAATGAATTCAGAAACAGTTCCGGAAAATAAAAAATTACTCATCAAAGAACTTAAAGAAGCTGTAACCCCTGGCTCAATAGATGTAAATATCATGACGAAGCTTGACCGAGATCTTTATATCAAAGGTGAAGTTCAGGATGCACAGTTTTCAGATGCTCTTTCAGCATTCCGTGGTTTTGCTAAGTCTGAACTCAGCTCTTCAATTATTTTTTCAGCTGGATTCAACAGAAGATTATTCAATTATATTCCGCAGTTTGACGATTTTTACCCTGATACTAACGGTAATCTTAAAAAAAATATAATTCTCAAAGTTTCAGACTTCCGTTCAGCTTTGATTCAAGGAAAATATCTGGCCAACAAAGGACTCTGGGTATCCGAATTCAGAATTGAATCCGGAATCAATTGCGGTGGTCATGCCTTTGCTTCAAACGGTATGCTGATAGGTCCGATATTAGATGAATTCAAGAACAAACGTGAGACACTGACCAAACAATTAGCTGATACATACCTCTCAGCATTGGCAAAACAAAACAAATCAAATCCTTCGGATTCTCCTGAATTTAAAGTGACTGTTCAAGGCGGTATCGGAACTAATGAAGAACTCGAATTGCTTTTTAACAGATATAATGTCAACGGTACCGGTTGGGGAACACCGTTCCTTTTAGTCCCAGAGGTAGTTAATATTGATGATGAACATCTCCGGAAACTGATTGAAGCCCGTGAGCCCGAAGTTTATTTAAGCGGCAGCTCTCCACTGGGAATTCCTTTCTGGAACTTAAAAAACTCCTCAAGTGAACTAAGACGCGAGAAAAAAATAGCAATCAACAAACCCGGTTCAGAGTGTCCTAAGGGGTATCTCATATCCAATACCGAATTCACAAAAGTTCCGATTTGTCATGCTTCTAAGATTTATCAGAAGAAAAAAATCAAAGAGATTGAATCATCCCCGATGACGAAAACAGAAAAAGGTAAAGAGATTTTTAATGTTGTTAAAAAATCCTGTATCTGTCATGATCTTGCCGGTGTCGCCACCAAAAACCTCGGAATAGACCCAAAAGCAACACCTTCGATATGCTGCGGTCCTAACATTGTAAATTTCAGCAAAGAATCAACACTCGAGGAGATGGTTCATCATATCTACGGAAGAAAATCAGTCCCCTGTTCGGAAACTCGTCCTCATATGTTTACAAAAGAATTATCTTTGTATATTGAGTATCTTCGGGAAGAATTCGCAAAAAAATCAGATTGCTTATTGGATAAAACGACAAAATACTTTGCTGAGTTTAAACAGAACCTGATTTTGGGATTTGAACACTACTATGAACTTGCAGAACAATTTAATAACACCCAAAGAGAAAAGTTCATCCAGGAATTAGATGAACTCAAAAAAGAACTTGATTTAATCAAACTGAATATCGCTGTCTCTTCCTATTAAGAACTCACCATTTTTTTCTTTTTGCCGTAGTAACTTCTAACTTTTGTAATTATTTCAACATTCTTAAACGGTTTTGTGATATAATCATCAGCACCCGATGACAAAGCTTGCTCTTTAGTGAAATCCAATGAAAATCCAGTCATCATTATTACCGGAATATCCCTATGACGTTCTTTTATGAGGACAAGCAATTCAAGTCCTGACATCACGGGCATTTTTACATCTGAAATCACCAATGCAATCTTATCTTTCTTAATTACGTCTAAAGCTTCTTTACCATTTTCCGCTGTTAAAACATTATAATCTTCACGCATAAGAGCTGTAGTGACTAAATCCCGTAAAATCTTTTCATCATCAACAACCAGGATTGCTCCCGGCATTGTATCAATAACATTCTGAATTTTAGCTTCAATTTTATCTTCATCAAGAGGTTTTATAATATACTCTGATATTCCATGATTCATCGCTTCAACGACTGTTTCCTCATCATTGATCATAGTCGAGAATATAAAGGGGATATTTTTCAGCTTATTATCATTTCGAATAAATCTGAGTAAGCTCATTCCACTGACATCCGGTACTTTTACATCGGACATAACAAGATCAATTTTAAAACCTTCATTAATAAACTTTATAGCTTCTCGACCGGATGTTGCTATTAATACAGCATACCCTTTTTTTTCGAGCATAACTTTTAGCTTTTTTGAAGAAACGACATCTTCATCAACAATTAAAATATTCACTAATCACCTAAATATAGATTTTCTGTTATTATCAATAGTAACTATACAATTTATATCGGATAATTCAGCTGGATTCTTCATATTTGTATTGTTTTCAGCAAAAATAATCTGAATTTTTATCAGATAATTGTTTTGATTAGTTTAAATTAACTTGAAACTTGATTAACCGAATAAACAATACTATTTGACAGGTCTGCCGGTACAGAGATAGTTGAATCCGGCATTGATGATTTTTTTTGCGATATAAATATTTTTTGTATCATATAAATTCGGAGATTTCATTAGCGATTTTAGTTTTGAAAAATCAAGGTCTCTGAATTCATTCCATTCAGTCATTATAATGGCAATATCAGCCATTTTACAGGCTGTGTATACATCGTCTGAATACAGAATTTCCGGCTGCATCTGTTTTGCCTGATCCATCGCAATCGGGTCATAGGCACTCACCAAAGCACCTTGACTGCGGAATTCTTCAGCAACATAAAGTGACGGAGCTTCGCGAACATCATCTGTATTTGGTTTAAATGCAAGACCCAGCAGGGCTATCTTTTTCCCTTTTAAGTTTCCAAGAAGCTTTTTTGTCTTAGATACAACTCTCTGCTTTTGCATATCATTAATTTGAATAATCGCATCTGCTAATTTAAAAGTATATCCAAACTCCTTTGAGAATTCAGCAAGAGCATGGACATCTTTCGGCAAACAGGAACCACCATACCCCGGACCAGGCTGGAGGAACTTCGGTCCAATCCGTTTGTCCATACCGATTGCCTGTGCAACCTGATAAACATCCGCTCCGGTTGCATCACAAAGATTGGCAACCTCATTAATAAATGATACTTTCAAAGCCAGCATTGTATTTGATACATACTTAATTAATTCAGCAGTTTCATTGGTTGTTGTTACGATTGGAATATCCAGCAGAGAAAATGGTCTATAAATCTCCTTCATGATTGACAGAGCTTTTTCAGAATCGGTTCCTAAAACTATTCTGTCAGGATTCAGAAAATCATCTACGGCAGTACCTTCCCGTAAAAATTCAGGATTAGAAACAATATCAAAATCACAATCATTATTCAGTTTACTTTTGATATATGATTTTAACTTTTTCGCTGTCCCGACCGGAACCGTGCTTTTTATAATAATTACTGTATACACTGTCAATGATTTTGCGATTTCATCGGCTATAGAGTATAATGCTATCAGGTCAGCTTCACCATTTTCTTTTTCCGGAGTACCCACTCCGATAAAAATAGCTTCAGAATCATTAAGAGCTTTCCTCAGATCAGTTGTAAATGATAATCTACCAAGTTTGACATTACGTTTGATAACTTCCGTCAGCCCTATTTCATAAATCGGAGTCTCACCGGTGTTCAACAAATCAATTTTAGACGAATCATTATCAACACAGACAACATCCATCCCGAAATCAGACAGACAGGTGCCTACAACTAACCCGACATAGCCGGTTCCAATAACAGTTATTTTCATAGAATCCTATTTTTTAACAATCAGTAAAATATTTATTCAATATAGTTAAGCATCGGATTATTTCAAGAGAATGTTACAATGAGTATTGTATCAGAATCGCAGCAATATCGACGGGGACATAAAACACTACAAGACAACAAGATACAACACCATACGAACTCCATAATGATTTGCATATATTAACATTTATTCAAAAATTGACGCTATCTGCCTATTATCATTGACTAAACCGGAAAAGAGTCCTATATATACCCAACTTTGTAATATTTTAGACCATAAGGATATAAAATGATAGACTTTTCATTCACAGAGAACCAACTTGCCGTCCGGGATATGGCCCGGGAAGTTGCAAGCAAGCTGATAATTCCCAGCATTGCAGAATTCGACCGTTCGCAGAAACTGAACCCTGAACTACTCCCGGCTATGGCAGAAGCGAATCTCTTAGGCTTTTGTATTCCGGAAGCATACGGCGGTCTTGGTATGGATTATATCTCACTCGGGCTTGCCTCCGAAGAGATGGAATATGGCGATACTTCCGCAAGAGTTATTCTCTCAGTCCATGTCGGACTATTTTCATTGCCGGTTTTAACATTTGCAAATGAAGAACAGAAACAGAAATACCTGACCCCGGCTGCCAAAGGTGAAAAAATCTCAACTTTTGGTTTGACCGAACCGGCTGCCGGCTCTGATGTCGTCGGTCTCCAGACTACCGCTGTAAAAGATGGTGATAACTATATTCTCAACGGCGAAAAGATGTGGATATCGCTTGCCGATGTCGCCGATCAGTTTCTCATCTTTGCCTGGACCGATTTAGAAAAGAAAAAAAATCGCGACCACTCTGGTATATCCTGTTTTATCGTAGAACGCGGATTCGAAGGAATCTCGACCGGTTCCATTCATGGAAAACTCGGCGTTCGTGCCGGCAACACCGGATTCATCTCTATGCAGGATGTCAAGGTCCCCAAAGAAAATCTCGTTCACAAAGAAGGTTCCGGATTTAAAATCGCTATGTTCTGTCTTGACCAGGGACGCTACACTGTTGCTGCCGGTTCATGCGGTCTTATCAAAGCATGCCGTGATGCCTGTGTGAAATACTCCAAAGAGAGAAAAACATTTGGGTCCTTCATTGAAGAACATCAGTTAGTCAAACAGATGATTGCGAATATGGAAGCCGGATATGAGTATTCAACCTATCTCTGGCTCAAAGCCGGCTGGTTGAAAAACCAAAGTCTCCGCTCGACAAAAGCTACCTCACTTGCCAAATGGATTGCCTGTAAAGAAGCCGAGGCTGCAGCTGCAAACGCTGTTCAGGTTCATGGTGCTTATGGATTCTCCGATGAGTACCCGGTCGAGAGATTCTACCGTAATTCTAAAGGTGCTTCAATTTATGAAGGTACCCGAGAGATTCATACCCTGATGCAGGCAGACTATGTTTTAGGTCATAGAGAAGATAAACAGCTCGAACTTGACCTCCCCAAAGTTGACCAGTAATAATTTTTTCCGTATTGACAAAAGTTTCAAATCGTAAAAGAAAAAGTCACACTGAGCGGAGTCGAAGTGGACTTTTTCTTTTTATCAAACTTTTATTTTGAGCTGTCAGGTTTTTCACCTGACAGTTTTTTTAACTCTGACTCGGACTGACTATCAAATCAGATCGGTCATATTTCAGCGCATCAAAACTCTCAGACGATATGATATAATACCAGTCAGCAAACCGGTTGTTCAGCATCTCTGCTTTTTGTTTCCCTACCGCAACTGCCTGTTCCCATTCGGAATGTTTTTTATCACGGCCTTTATTTACTTGATCCTGATCGGTCAGTTGATAATCAGCTTTGTTTTGAAAATCCATATTGGTCGGCTTCTCAGGTTCAGGATATAATTTATCGGCAAATTCAGCTGTAATAAACAGATATCTGTTCTCCTGAGGAGCCTGTCCCTCGATTTGTTCACCGGATACAACTTCACCAAAGCGAAGTTTGTACTGAACTCCTTCAGTTGTTCGAACGGTCAGCTCTCCTTCGTTTGAAACAAGCTGTCCTTCCCCCGTAAAATAAAAACCTCTGCTCTGAAGAGACCGCATATCCGACTGTTTGATTTCAGTTTTTCCCTGAGAGAGTTTCTGAAGACTTGCTGACACTCCCGGCGGTTTTGGTCGAACACCGACAATACGAAGTTCCGTTAAAGCAAAAAGCATTGAATCGATGGCCGCTTTGGAAACAACTTTTCCGGATGGCATTTTATCCGCTTTCCATTCATTATTCTTCTTATTCAATGCTATAAAGTCTTTATTATTAAGTTTTCCGGTTCGTTCATTGATTGAATAATCCTGTATCAGGAGGAAGTTGATACTGTCCTTCACGGCAAGTAACAAGTCCGTCTCAATCCAGTCCTGAAATTTTGTTGATAAATCAAGATTTACTTTTGCAGCATATACTCTTTTCTGCTCAGGCAGCCGTACAAAGCGGTAATCAGACTTTCCTTCTACCGGATTACCAATAATTATATCCGCAAGTATAACTTCATTTTCTCCTTTAATTGTCACTCTTGTACCGCGTCCTTCAAGTCCTGCTGTTTCATCAAGAGGGTCAATAACTCCTGTTAAAACATAATTTGAGGTGTTATCAGAACGGACATCATCTTTTTTCAGTTCAATTATCCCAGCCGCAGTCTGAGCAAGTCTGTCCCTGGCATCTGCCGGATAATTATACTCAGAAGGAATCAGCCATCGGTCATTTTCAAAAGTAACTTTAAACGGTTTCGGAGCCCCTGTATTTTTATCAAATTCGATAACTTCAAGAGTCATTGCTGTATTTGGATCGGTAAACTCAGGGAAAAATTGCTCTCCTTGATCCTGAAATGCTTCGGGAGTTATTCGTTCGGGAGTTACAAAATATGCAATCAATAATAGCCCCAGAGCAACTCCGGTGTATATCAATGTTTTTTTCATCTCATTCATATCTTAACTCCTTAACCTGCGTACTATCGCCGTACCTTCAGATTCACGTTTCCGTCTCCTGATAAAAATAAAGATACCTACCACAATCACCGGGATCGGTGGAATAGCAACTGCAAGGGTTTTTATACGGGATTCAATCGCACGGATCGACTTTTCCATCTCCTCTTTACTTTTGGCAACTTCAATCTCTTTTTTTGCTTCGATGTTCTTCTTTAAAGCTTCAAGCCGTCTGCTTTCGACTTCCTGAAGATTCCGCGCCATGATCTGTTTAGCCTGTTCGTCAAGGTCAGTACGCTTGTAAACTTCATTGACTTTTAAATCGAGGCGAGCCTGAGCATCGGCAAGAGCTCCTTCCGCTTCTTTTTCAGCAGCCCGTTCATCATTAATGCGTTGCTTTACAAATGAATCTGTCTGCTTTTCAACTTCTTCAAGGGTACGATGCTGAGGACGTTTTTTCCGCAGCGTAACAAATGAGCTATCACCGACAAGAAGATCAATCGAATTCAAAAAGAATGAAATATTATCAAAGTTTATATTTTCAGCTCCGTTTGCCCGTATCTGGAAAAACTGGTCTGAGATAAAATCAATATCAGCAACCAGTATCGTATTCAAGGTCTGATTTTTTGTTTCATTTGTCGTTGAATCGGTAACGGTATTATTACCGAACATACGAGCTGCGACAACATAAGTCTCCGGAGTCGGCATACGTTGAAGATTCCGATTCAACTGAAATCCCATGTTCATGAAACCACGCTGCAGAACATTCTGAATCGGAATAAAACCGGAAATTCTGCCGGTCCTCAACAGCGGTTGAAACTCAAAAGATGTCTGCCTTCCCTGAAAGAGATATCCGGTATACAATGTGACAAGCTCCTGCAGTCCTTCTGTTGCCTCATAGAGAGGATTAAATGCTTCAGTTGTTTCATTTTTACTGCCTAAGAAAATAATTTCAGGCTGAAGATTACTGAACTCAGGATGAGGGTTATAAGTATCAAACAGAATCTGTGATGGGTTAAACATAACTCCAAGCTTATTGAGAAACTCGATATAATTACCTTTCGGTTCCTCCTGCTGCTGTTGCTGCTGAAACGGATTGGACTGGTAATTTCTCGGAATGATCGGGGCAAGTTCAATATCAAACAATGGTAATGGGTCCATCAAAAGGACCGTTGGATTTCCTGCAAGCATAAAGTCAGCAAGATTATCCATCTCAGACTGAGTCAATGATGACGGTAGAACTGCAAGCAGTCCATCGAGATTTTCATCAATCGGTTCTTTAGCTGATATCTGCACGACATCATATTGTTTACGTAACTCATACACTACCTGCCACGATGGTTTCGAGTTCATAGTCTGAAAATCAAAACCTCCGAAAACATCAGCAGATGTTGTCAGTACACCAATCTTTTTTCTGTCTGTCTGAGCAGCTACTCTGATAGAACGAACAAGCTCATATTCAACCGGTAAACCAACATGAAAGAAAGGAATCACTTCTTCTCTTGCTCCGGATGTAAATGCTACCCCCATAAACACCTGCTCGACATTTGCTCTGGCACTTTCCGTGCTGACAACTTCACGGGGCATGATACTGAATTTCTCACGGGCAGCTTGCGCTTCATCAGAAAACGGTTCTGTATCATTCAGTAAAAGTTGAACTTTTCCTCCGCTTGCTGCTGCAATCTCTTCTAATTTACTAACCAGATTTTCCCGCGTCTCAACTAATTGTCTCGGAACTTCCGGTGAAATAAAAGCCTGCATTAATACAGCTTTGTCATCAGGAAGTTCGCTTAATAATTGATAAGTTTCATCTGACAATGAATGTAGCTGTTCAGATGAAGCATCAATTCGCAGATGTCCAGCCTGTATAAGAGAATTAAACGAAACAACAGCTACGGCAACGGCAACAACCCGGATAAGATTATGTACCCAATACTTATATCCACTTGCTTCTACCGGCCAATGTCTTTTGCCTATCATCAAAACATTCAGATAGATAAATATCGAAGCTAATGACAGGAAATAAATGATACCTGACAATGAAACAACTCCTCGGGCAAAGTCATTAAAATATGGATGCACCGAAAGAGACCTGAAAAAATCAGCGGTCGAACGGTCAAAGAAATATTTAACGGTATCGGTAAATACAAATAAGGAACAGAATAGCGCACCTAAGATAAAAGCTATGGTCGCATTTGATGTAAGCTGTGATGCGAGCATACCAATAGCAAGCAATGCCGCACCGATAAACCAATAACCGATATAATTGGAAATCATAACTCCCAAATCAGGTGAACCTAAAAAGAGGAGAACGATAACATGACTTAAAGAAATTACAATAGCGGTTGTATAAATGCCAAGAACTGCAAGATATTTCCCAAAAACAATTTCAAAATCAGTACCCGGCAGCGTTAACAAAAGTTCATCAGTTCCACTTTTCCGTTCGTCAGACCAGAGCGCCATCGTAAGTGCCGGTATAAAAAATGTGAGTAGATAGGGAAAGAAAATGTTCAGTTGGTCAAGGTTTGCTAAATTGTTTGCAAAAAACCGTTCCTGCCAGAACGCTGCTGCTGCACTCAGAAATATAAACAATGTGATAAATACATAACCGGTCGGTGAACTGAAGTAGGAGCGGAGGTTACTTTTAGCGATGGCAAGCACCAGAGCTTTATTGATTTTCATCGGCACCTCCCTGGTTAGATGTAGAGACTTCTGCTTGGGCAGCTTCAGATTTTCCAAAATCAGTCAAGGCATAAAATGTTTCTTCAAGTGATTTATCTTTCTGCATATCAAGAGGTGAACCGTCAAATTTCAATCTGCCGTTATGTACCAGAATAACACGGTCTGCTATAGCTTCCACTTCCTGTAAAATATGAGTTGAAATCAGAATTGTTTTTGTTTTCCCGAGCAGTTTTATATTTTCACGGAAATCCCGGATCTGGTTCGGGTCAAGCCCTGCAGTCGGTTCATCCATTATAAGTACTTCCGGATCATGCAGTAATGCTTGTGCCAATCCGACACGCTGCCTGTATCCCCGGGAAAGTTTTCCAATCGCTTTTTCACGAACCTGTTCTAAAGCACATTGTTTGACAACCGAATCAATCCTCTGATTTAATCTTTCCCCTGAAAGTCCCCTTGCTTCTCCAAAAAAGGTCAAAAGCTCGATTGGAACCATGTCATCATAAAGCGGTCCGTTTTCCGGAAGATATCCAAATTTCCGGCAAGCCTGCAGTCTCTCCGACTGAATACTCAATCCAGCTATTGTAGCTGTACCTTTGCTTGGTGCCAAAAATCCACTTAATATTTTCATAGTGGTCGACTTACCGGCACCATTCGGACCCAGAAATGCGACTATCTGACCTTTTGGAATTGAAAACGAAATATCCTCAATCGCAACAAACGAACCATAGTATTTACAAAGTCCTTTTGCTTCGATCATTGCCTGAATATTATGCATCTTTCCTCCAATAATCTATCGTAACTAACCTAATCATAAGAATTTCAAATATATAGTGGTTTAACCCGCTCGACAACCTATTAATATACGGTTTTTTATCCTCGTTTTTCCCTGCTAAGTCATAACTGAACAAAAAGTTACCATATTTTTCGTATACAGAATATTTTTACAGCAAAAAATTATTCTGGTTCCAAAAATGATTCAGAAAATTAGAAAAAAGAGAGAGCAGACCGAAATCTGCTCTCATGACAGGGATGTAATAACAAAAGGATGAATCGTTATAAGGATATTTAACTCTTTACAAAAACACCCTTTACTTTTGGATACCAGGCTAAGCTTAAGAAATATGAGTAGATAAACGTACCGATAATAATCAGAACAAAAGCTTTTACGATATCAAATGTTGTTCCTTGCATGGTGAATCCGGGAACATATCCAAAGAGAAATGGACCCAGATAAAGGAATTTTGCGAATTTAAAGGCTGAAAATGCTGTTCTCCACATTGGTGCTTCTGCAATTGTAGCACCGGCAAATGCTGCGATACATACAGGTGGTGTGATATTCGAATCCTGTGATAACCAGTAAACGATCATGTGTGCTGCAAGAACATTTACTCCCAAATGTGTCAATGCCGGCACTGCTACAACTGCTGTTATAAGATAGGCTGCTGTTACCGGAACCCCCATTCCAAGTACTAAAGATGCCAGTGCGATAAGCAGTATGGTTAACCAGAGGTAACCATCTGCAAGCTGAATTACTATATCGGCAAATGTCAAAATCAAACCGGAGAAAGTTAGCACCGATATGATAATACCTATGATTCCGACTGTAGCTCCTATCTTAAGTGAGCTTTCCGTCCCCAAACGGGCAGCTTCAATAAATCCCTTTATATCTATACGTGTTTCCTTATTAAAATAACTTACTACGATACAACTTACTATACCTGCCACAGCGGCAAGTCCCGCAGAATAGCCTATTAACATCAACGCTGTAATTACCAGCAGCGGAAGAATATAATACCATTCTTTTTTCAGAATCTCCATAGCACCAATTGGGCTTTTCTCTCCTCTGATATTGAACCGCTTTGCTTCATAATGCACCATTACGAATACAGAAAAGAAGTACATCAGTGCCGGGAAGATTGCTACCAACATAATTGTTGAATAAGGAATACCGGTCAGCTCCGCCATAATAAATCCGCCGGCTCCCATAATCGGCGGCATAAACATTCCGCCTATTGATGCAGCTGGTTCTATTGCACCGGCTGTATGCGGTCTGAATCCGGCTTTTTTCATAAGTGGTATCGTAAATGAACCGGTAGATACTGTATTAGCAATAGCACTTCCTGATATAGAACCAAACAATGCTGATGCTATCACAGCAACTTTCGCTGGACCACCTGTTTTATGACCTACAGCTGCCAGAGGAAAATCTATAAAAAATCTTTGTGCTCCTGACTTTTCTAAGTAAGCTCCAAAGAGCACAAATAAAAGTACATAAGTTGCAAGCACGTTAGCCATGATTCCGAAGATACCATCCTCACGGAAAAAGATTGTTGTACAAACTCCTAAAAATGAATCCCCGGGATGAGCTATCAGATCAGGAGCTAACTCCCCATAGACACCGTAGAGAAGCATTAATATACCAATAATAACAAACACCGAGCCAACAGCTCTTCTCGCAATCTCAATACCAAGAATAACTCCAATCACCGCAATATATTGATCTGTTAATGTTTCTGCACCGGCCCGATAGTTGATAGTTTCAAAATTAAAAATCCAGTAAATTACAGCCACCGCTGATAAAGTCATAAGCAGATAATCTAATATCCGCAGGTATTTATTATTGGATTTATAGACAAGAAAAACTGCGATGTACGTAATCAGGACATAGATACCGCGATGATACTGCGTTGCCGCCGGAATCCATGCTGCTGAAACTGCATAAAAGATAACAAGCACGACAGAAAGTACTGTGAAGAATAACTTTTCATATTTGTGAAGTTCCTGATACATACATGCTCCTGTCGTCTTTTGTTATTACAAATGAGGAAGATACTATTATAGTATCTTCCCCGGATGAAACCATGTTACTTCAATACACCCATTTCTTTCCAGAATTTTTCAGCTCCCGGATGAAGAGGAGTTACGATGCCGTTGACACCGCTTTCAATAGTCATTGCTTTGGCTGATTTATGTACTTCAACCATATATTTCAGTCCAGCTTCGCTATAAACAGTTTTGAGTAGGTTGTAAACGACGTCAGCCGGTACATCTTTGTTAGCTACCCATAAAGCAGCATCCTGGAATGTATTGACCGGTTCAGTCTGACCATTATAAGTATTTGCCGGAATAGTAACTTTGGCAAAATACGGGTAAGCTTCAAACAATCCGGCTTCTTCACCAGCTTTGTATGTATCCAGAAGGGTTACATCGTTCTGAAGAGCAGCTTCTAAAACAGAAGCGTTCGGATAGCCGACAAAAACCCAGAATGCATCGAGCTGACCGTTTTTAAATGCATCAGCAGCGGCACGATAGCCTAAGTTTTCTCTTCCCATTTTATCCCAAATACCGAGCTTTGTGAAGAAAATTTCAGCATTTGCAGCAGCACCGGAACCAGCATTACCGACACCGACACGTTTGTCAGCTAACTCTTTGGCTGAAGTGATACCTGATTTTTTCTTTACGACCAGCTGTGCAGGAGCACCATATAAGAATGATACTGCCAGAACATCGGAATATACATTTTCATCATTTTTCAGTTTACCGTTTGATGCTGCATAGACGTGACCTGAATAAGTAACTGAAAAACTTGATTTCCCGGTGTTGGTTGTACGGATATTTTCAATGGCACCGCCGGAAGATGAGGCGAGGACATTGATCTTTTCTTTTTTTGCAAGTGTAGAAATTGCTGATGCATAGTACTGGAAAGTACCGCCGGACGGACCGCCCGAGAATCTGTAAGATTTAGCAAACAGATCATCCGATGCAAAGGTCATAACTACAAAGAATGCAAACAATATTGTAAAAAGTTTCTTTGTGTTCATCAATCTTCTCCTAAACATTATTAGTTCCCATCTCTTTCATTGATATTTCTCACGACCAGTACCGAACATGTTGCTCTGCGAACAACCTTTTCGGTTGTCGAGCCGTAAAAGAATTCCGTTAAATGAGAATGACCACGTGATGAAATTACAATCAGATCAACTTTCGATTCTTTCTCTTCTTCTAATATCTCATGGTACGCACTCCCCTGTCGGATTTTGTACGATACCTTAATATCATCAGAGACATATTTCTCTTTGAGCTTCTGTAATTCATGTTCCGAATGTTCTTTCAGTTTGTCCTGTAAACCTGCAAGTTTCTCATCGTCTAAAAAGAACAACGGCATGTGGCTGACATTTTCCGAGATAACATGAAGAATAATCAATTCAGCATTGAACTGGCTAGCGATTTCAATCGCCTGTCTCAGGGCGTATACCGAACGACGGTCTTCACCTTCAGAAAAATCGGTTGGAACTAATATTTTTTTTGGGTTAAACATTATTTTATTTTCTTATCTATCTATTATTTAAATTTGAAGTCTATGGTTAACTCAATTTTATCTCTGGAGAAGTCATAGTATTCAAAACCTGCATCTGATTCACGAGTCTGCATAGCATGTCTCCATGTCGGCTTGACCGAAACAGATCCAACATCTGATTTATATACCGGGATGGAATAATCAATCCAGAAATAAGTAAACTTATTTTCATAATCATTAGCATCAAACTTTTTGCTTGCCATATCAACCCAGGCAGTCATTTTTCCCTTACCAATCATACCAACTGCTTTTAAGCGGGCATACCAGGCTGAGTATTCAACAGTACCCGTCGTGGTATCAGCTTCTGACTGGGTACTGGCACCAAATGTCCCGAAGAACTGCCATTTACCCATTTTAGGAGTTGCGATGTTTGCACCATAAGTCATCGGTTTTGGCATGCCTTCTGCTGTGATCGCCGTAAACATAACAACCGGCTGTACGGTAAAATCTGAAAGTTTTAACGGAGCATCAAATATGAAAGTATAAGTATCTTTCATTTCGTTGTCTGTTTTTGTTATAGGATTTGGAACACCTGATGCAGTAGAATCCAAGGTGGTTTCTATCTGAGTATTATCATCATCGACCAATAAGGTTGCATTTAATTTTCCACCATTACTGAGATTTATATATCCGGTAAATCCATGAGCACCATTATTGTTAAATATGAAATAAGGTACATCAACCATAATGTTTGAATAATAATGTAAGTCATACAGAGGGTTTGCTAAAGCATTGATCGGAATCAAACCACCCATATACCCGCCTTTATCCATTTTTCTTCCAAAATACAGAAGCATAAAATCGACCGTTCCTCGACCTGCACCGGGTAATGAAGAACCACTTGGTGTTGAACCGGCACCGAACTTACCCGTCCAATATGCTACACCATTAGAACCGAGCTGAATATGACTAAACCATCCATCACCAATGTTAGCTTTGGCATTAACTCTTGCCCGATAATAGTAATATCCATCGGTGCGATCTTCAGTCATAAATGATTGATAATTTGAATTCGGACTGTCATATGTAGTTGTCGATCTTAAGTCCATTCGGGGACGTATTCTCATATCACCGGTAACTACGACCTCCGCCACAGCACTGACAGCGATTGAGACTAACATGATGATTGTGAGGATTGTTAAAGCTTTCTTCATACTACCTCCTATGTGGGTTGTACTTTGTAACGGTTATAAATCCTTACATACTCTCCACTTTACAAGCAAGACCAATGCCCAAAATCACACAGCAGACAAAAGAGGACTAAAAGGTGTTTATTTCTAAGCAGTTAAACATGTTAGATGAATTAAAACACAAAGTTCACAGAGATTGAACAATGCGATAAACTGGTGAAAATTCACCAGTTTCGGCTAATTTTCACCGTTTTCGAGGTTATATTTGGATAATTTGTACCGGAATGTTTCCCGGGGTATTTTTAACAATCTGGCTGCTTTGGAACTGTTTTTACCAGATTGGAGGTACGCTTTTTTCAAGAGTTGAATTTCTGTATTTCGTAAAATCTCCTCAAATGCGAACTCATCGGAGCCTTCGATTTCAGAACTATTATTTTCCTCGGCATGATGGAACAGCAGATCTTCAGGAAGATGATGTGCTTCAATTATATCCCCTTTATGCAGAATACAAATTCGTTCGATAGTATTCTTCAACTCACGGATATTCCCCGGCCAGTCATATTTTGTCAGAATTGACAGTGCGTCCTCGGAACATTTGAGAATCTTTTTATTAAACTTACTGTTGAAATGATCTATGAAATGTTCAACTAAAATGGGGATATCATCAGAACGTTCTTTTAAAGAAGGGACCTGAATAGATAAGACATTCAAGCGATAATACAAATCAGAACGGAATTCTTTTGATTCAATCGCATCTTTGAGATTTCTGTTTGTTGCCGCTATAATACGTACATCAATATCAATATCTTCAGTTGACCCTAATCTTCTCAATTTTTTATTTTCAATAATGCGAAGCAGTGATGCCTGCAGTTGTAAGCCCATCTCCCCTATTTCATCTAAAAAGAGAGTTCCGCCGATTGCTTTTTCAATTAAACCAATTTTTCGTTCCTTGGCATCGGTAAAAGCACCTTTTTCGTAACCGAATAATTCTGACTCTAAGAGATTAGCAGGAATTGAGGCGCAATTTATCTCCACAAATTCATTTTCTGATCTCGGACTCAGTGAATGTAATGCCTGAGCTATCAGTTCTTTACCGGAGCCTGATTCACCTGTGATCAGAACCGTCTCAGAACCGACTTTGGCAAACTCTTCAATCTGATGCTTCATATGCAGAACATTTTCTGACTTTCCGATTATCGTATCAAGTGAACTCAATTTGGGACGGCTTGCTCTCAATTGTTGAACCGTCTTTTTGAGCGTTTGTGTTTCCAGTGCAAGTCGCGTAATCAGCTTTATTGCATCCGCCTTGAACGGCTTTTTTATATAGTCATAAGCTCCAAGTTTTAAAGCCTCGATTGCAGAATCAACCGATGCATAGCCGGTTGCCACTATCACCAATAAATCCGGATTTAATAATTTGAATTCTTTGAGTACATCGATACCATTTATATCAGGAAGATTTATATCAAGCAGTGCCAGGTCAACTTCATTATCTTTTACAAACTTAATTGCATCAGTTCCGTTATCAACCATATGAACATGGTAATTTTCTTCGACAAACAATTGTTTTAATGTCAGACGAATGAACTCTTCATCATCAACTATCAGTATATTTTTTCGTTCAGTCATAGTTATCTCTCTTTTATTGCTGGTAAATATATGATAAAACTGGCGCCTTGCAAATCTGTGTCAGCTAATTCGATCTTCCCATTATGTTCTGAGATAATAGATTGTGTGATTGATAATCCCAATCCGGTCCCACCTTTTTTTTCTGTGACAAACGGTTCAAATATTTTACTCTGTAATTCTTTAGAAATTCCTGAACCACTATCTTCTATAATGATTTTAATCCATTTAGATATCTTTCTTGTACCTCTCTCAAAAACTGAGAGGAATTCAGATTCTACCGATATTTTTGTTGAGATACGTATCTTTCCGTTCTTTCCGATAGCTTGAATTGCATTCAGTATCATATTCAATAATGCCTGTTGTATCTTCCCCGAATCGACATGAATTTTCGGAAGGTTTTTTTCGTAGAAAACCTCAACTTTTATACCTGCATCACGGCATTGTTTTTCGGTGAAATGCAGTGTCGATTCTATCAGAGTATTCAAGTCATGATAGTCCATCTGTGCAGAGTGGGGAGTTGCATAATCTAAAAGTTCATTCACAAGTCGTTCAAGCCTTCCTATCTCCGACAAAGCCAATGAAATAAATCTACTGTTTTCAACTTGAGAAGAAAGTTTATCATGTAAATCATCTAAGAAGACTGAAAGACCTGTTAAAGGGTTTCTAATTTCATGGGCAATACCAGCTGCAAATTTACCAAGTGAGGCAAGTCTGTCGAGATCATGGAGGTGGTCATCGAGCCGTTTCTTTTCGGTGACATCTTCAAGGAGAACAATATAACCGGCAAGGTCTGACTCTTCTGATTCTATTGCTGTGATGTTTGCCGATATAATTTTTCCGTTAACATTCATCCGCATTTCATTGATATCAGCTTTCGTAATTGATTCTGTAATGAGTTTGTTAATCAACTCAGGGAAATCCTGGAAATTTTCTAAATAAGATACAATCTCCATACCTAAAACAGATTCTCTTTCAACATGCAGAATTTCACACGCCGTTCTGTTGATTGAAGTAATGACACCTTTGACATCGATAGTTACAACACCTTTTATCATGAATCTGATAATATTTTCAAAGAAATTTCTCTGCTCGGAAATCTCCTGATAAAGCTGACTATTTTCAATGATACGGGATGCCTGATTCGCAAATATCTGGAGGGAATTTATATCAATCTCTTTTATTTTTTCTTTTGTATGATTCCGGTCAGCACCAAGAATTCCGATTATATTCTCTTTAGCTTTTAAAGGTACATATACAAAAGAATCTGACTTACTTGACTGGTAAATTCGTTTATCAAACTCGGTTGCTTCAGAATAGTTTTTAAAATCCTCAACAAAGATTATCTCTCCGGTTCTCAATACCCGGGTCTCAATACAATCCTGGTCGTAAATATTATACCTTGCGTTTTTAGCACTTCTCTCTTCCTCTTTAGACAGCCCATAATTCTCAGTATATTCCAAGTACTTGTTATTGTCATCCCGAAGATACAATACAGTGCGGTCGAACCGCAGAGATTCTTTACAGCTGCGTAGAATCTCTTTCAGAACTTTTTCCATTGGGGTGGTACTGCCTAAAATATTACTGATTCGCTGAATAGTGGAAAATATCGTAATCTGGTATTCAAGATCTTTAGCATAGTTCTCAATTTCACTTTTGGAGTCCTGAAGTGATACTAATGACTCTTTGAGCTCTTCATTACTTCGTTTTAACTCCTGTGCCATATATCCAATCGTATTCGATAGTACGCCGATCTCATCATTGCGATGTATCGTTCCTATCTGTACATCCTCACCCGAAGCAATACGTTTTGCATCACCGGTAATAGCAAGTATTGGATCTGTTAAATTCTTAGAGAATAACCAGGAACCGATAACGGTTATTACAAATGTCAGCAGAACAAACACAGTAATATTATTTCTCAGAAGAATAATGATATCAGACAAATCGCTGGCAACTTTTGCAGTTGATTCCTGAAACTGATTAAACTCGGCACCAATAGTAATACCACCGAAGATTCCATGTTTTTCATATTGACCGGTTGAATACAAAATCGGTGCATACGCCATAACTTTTTGTATACCTCCGATATTGGTCGTAACTTTTGAACCTGTCTCCTTGTTTCTTACTGCCTTGGCAACTATGGGATAATTGGGATGGACAAATCCTGCTGTATCAAGATTAAATGGAATCCTTCCAGCTTTGATATCTTCTTCACTGCTGTTTTCACTATACGCTTTG
>QQUK01000132.1 GCA_008501655.1 Calditrichota bacterium | reverse complement strand
GTCTTTCTTTTACAAGTTTAAATGCCCTGATAAGATGTTGTACAGATTTATATTTTTTTATACGTCCGAGATACAACACAGAGGGATGTTCATATTTTTTTACTAAAGGGTCATGAGCATAGAGTTCCCGATTGATCCCGCAATGAATTATCGATATATCTTTTTCGGGTACACCCCGTTTGTTTATATCATCGGCTGTAGATTCAGAGATGACATTAAAGTGTCTCCCTTTATAAACCGGTACAAGCGGTTTTTCAGCAAGATAGATATACGTACCTAAAACAAAATTAATCTCATGAAATACCGTAGTTGCAAAAAGATGAGGAATTACAACCAACGTTTTAATGTCAAGATACCAGGGAGTATAAAACGGGATTTTATTTATATCTTCAATCAAAAGATCATAATTATTTTCTTTAACAAGCCGTTTCAAATGTGAAGGGGCTATCAGATTGAAATTGTATCTGTTCCCTCTCCTGATTATCCGGATCCCTTCAATCGTTTCCTCAGCAAGACAGCCATCATAACCGGAGCAGAAAAGGTCAACTTCATGCCCGTAAGAAACGAGTCTGCGAAGGAGCTCTTCAAGATGCACCTCTGCCCCGCCTCCAAACGGATTTTTTAAATCATTCCAGTTGAGTGCTAATAATTTCACCTGCTAACTGCCCTCTGCTTCAAATCGTTGTATCTCTTTTTCAAGTTCCTGAAGCAAAGATTTCATTTTGGAATCTTCCGGATTATGTAGAAGCCAGACATTAATTAGTTCACGCATCTTCATCGCTTCTTTACGTGCAAAGTACATACGCATCAGCTCTTCGAAAGCAGGTTTATATGTTGGACTCTCTTCTAAAACAGATTCAAACATTTTTTCAGCATCCGTAAAATTAGAATCGTGGTAATAGAGAACACCGAGCTTTGTCATCAAATGGTTTTTGTCACCGTATTCTGTAGTTTCAATAAGCTGTTTTAATGAATCCGCCATAGTATTATTCACATAATATTCTGCCATGAAATTGATTGCGTCGGTCGAATGAGGGATTTCTTTTAAAGCCCTCTCCATTAATTTTTGAACTTTTTCATGCTCTCCACTGGCGATCAAAGGTCTTGCAACCCGCATAAATGTCACTGCATGGTTTCTTGTTAATCGCAATGTAGTGGCATCTTTATACACAGCGGGATCATTGATTCCTGTTAAACGCATTCTTTCAGGATTCGATAAAAACGCTATCGATGAATCAACCATGACTCGGGGACCTCCGCCTTCCGATGTCATCCGCCACATCATCCCTTTTAGTGCCATCAATGAATCGATCGATCTATCGTAAAACCTCCATTTTGATTCAGGTACCGTCACAGAAAAATTTATTGGCCGCTTATTAAAATTCTCTTTAATAATTTCAGATACGACCTGAGCATCAAGCCTATATACGTTCCCTTTTTGATCCCGGAACGGTCGGAGAGCATCAATTTGATCTTCAGTCCAACTGATGTTTACACCAAGATTAGTTTGAAGCTGTTTTATATACCAGCTTGTATTAGCAAGTGAAAGGTTGACAACAGCAACATCGGTACGTATCCCGTATACATCCTGCAGGCACCATAGTGTAAAAGTATCGTTATCACCAACAGTAAATAAAACAGCATCCTTATCTGCTGACGTAAGGAGATTCCATCCATAATCATATGGTATATGATTATTGATTCTTTTTACGACATTAAAATTATTTGCATAAGCATATACCGGCAGCAGAAAGAGGACTGACAGAGCAAAAATAATCGGTTTTGTAATCGCCGGCATCTGTTTTTGGAAAAATTCGCGGACATATTGGATTATAAAGGCAAAACCTGTTCCGATAGCAAGCCCGAAAAAGATAAACGCCGGTGTAAAGAAATAATCACGATCCCTTACTTCAAGATAGTCCAACCCTGACCTCATCCTGGTCCCATCTGCAAAATTCATATACAAAACCAATCCGACCGTACTGATAAATAGTATCAGTAAAAACGGTAGTCCCATTGAAGCCCGCCTTCGGATAACCTCCCAGACTCCAAACAGACCGATCATAAACAACGGGATAAACATCTGTCCTTTCAAACCATACTGCTCTTCAAAATAACCCCAAAACCCCATATGACGGTGATTACCAAACTGATTTGTCCATTCAGCCCGCCTGATAAACATTCGTTTCGTCATTGACATAGAGCCATACTGCTTACGTTCAATATAATCGATAGTAGATTGCAGGGAATTTCCCGGATTATTTTCATTCATTTTCGGGTTTTCCCAGGAGCGAATAGGTATGTACATATGCGTGGAGTATCCGACCATAGAAACTAAAATAATCAGTAATGCATTTTTCCAACCGGGCAGCCTCATTGTCTTAGCCAGTACAAAAATTAATAAAGCACCACCAAGCATGCCGAATACAAATTCTTTAACACCGATTATAACCAGTGATACTGAGGCAACTGCAATCAGATTCAGCCAATTAATATCTTTTGCAAACGCAACCAGAAATACGGTACCTAATATTGCGGTAATCAGTAAAAATGGAACATAGGCATCGTAGCCATGTATCGGGTAGAGCATTAATACCATAAGTGACGAAACAAAAACAAACAACACAGCAATCAGTTGATGTGTATTCGGTGAACCTGACTTTTTCGTTTTCAAATAAGCAAATAGAAGATAAAGTCCAAAGCCGATAAGCAAAGCGAATCCGATATATCCGATTGTATACATTGTTTTACTGAGTGAACTGAATCTCTGGGCATCTGAATTGACCAACAGGTCACCAACTATCGGTAAAACGGCAATCATAAACCCGATACCGACATAAACATAGTGAGCTATAATTTTTTCAAATGAAAATATATAAAAGAGAAAAATGATGAATACTAACAATAAAGGGATATAATATGGTACTTCATTCGGCCGAGAGGACATCGCAAATATCAGATAAAGTTCAAACAGAAATAATGTACTGAAGAAATACCAGAATTTTTGATGTACATCTTTTTTCACAATTACAAAAATAGCAAGAACCGGCATTATCAGGTATGTCGAAAGGTGAACCGATACGCCTAAAAATGCTGTGAAAAAAATCAGATGCAATAACCTCTCCCCCATTTGGGAGCCTTTGTTGTCCCAGTATAAGAGTGACATCCAGAAGATTGCTACGGTCAGCATCATTGATAAGCCATATACTTCAGCTTCAACAGCATTATTCCAATTCGTATATGCAAATGCTAAAAAGAGAGCTGAACATGATGCTCCGCCATATCTTATCAGACGACTCAATATCGAACTATCATTCGTAAGTGTTTTTCTTAAAATATGCGAAATTGCCATATACCCAAAAAAGACAGTAAATGTCGATGAGACAACTGAGAGTAGATTGATTCTGACAGCTAAATCAGCGGCAATCGGAAGGAGTGAAAAGACTCTTCCTAAAATGATATAAAAGGGTGAACCGGGAGGATGAGGGATCTGAAGTGCGACGGTTGCAGCAATAAATTCCCCACAATCCCAAAATGATAAAGTCGGTGCTTTGGTGCTGTTATAAACCAGAAATGCAATTGATGCAACCAGGGCAGCGACAATAAGATTTATACGATCTATTTGTTTTGAATGTGTCATTATTTATTGTACTATGCTCTTCCTCATAATATGCAAAAGTAATAAGCGGTCAATATACATTTATTGCTGAATTTAAGCAAATCATTTAACTATATGCCGGATATATAATTATTACACTATCTACATAACCAGATGACATAATATTCCGGCTAAAATTGCCATCGGATTTCCAATAGCGTATCCCAATAATGCCATTAGTATAGAAACCGGAACCAGAGCCGGATTATGGTAAGATGCTACAATCGGGGCTGATGCAGCTCCACCAATATTGGCTGCAGATGATATAGCAGCTGTATGTATATCGACTTTGAATATTTTAGCAGCCGTTACTAAAAATGCACCATGTATAAATATCCAGATATATGCACCTAATAAAAACCAGAATACTTCAGTTGAGATATTGGAAAGATCGGCTTTTGCTCCCATTCGGGCAACAAAGAGATACACCAAAGCCATTGAAAAGGCATGTGAAGCCGGAATCTTACTTGCTTTCGTAAAGGAAAGACCAACAGCAATAAAAGTAACAATCAGAATTTTGTATGAGTTTTTAGAAAAGAGTGTTATCCCGGCATCCGTTTTATAAGGTGTAATGAAATCTGCAAGCCAGGTTGCTAAAGCAGTGACACCAAATCCGATAAACACCAAATAAAGAAAATGACGCATCTCTACTTTTCCTTTATCGGTCGTTAACTCCTCAGCAGCCTTTTTCATCTTCTCGACTTTTTCTTCTGAGATACCGGTGAATTTGTTAAACTTAGTTGCAATATTTTTTGATGCGAGCATTATCGGAAGCCAAATGAGATACACGGCATTGTCAGCAATAACCGCATAGCCGTAATCAAGTGAACTTTCATCCAAATTGTTAGCATATGCAACCGACAACATGTTTCCGGTCCCCCCTATCCAGCTTCCTGCAAGAGCACCAAAACCTTTCCATACATCAGGTCCGAGACCATGCTTTACAATCATTAATGCGATGGGAGCGCCAACAACAACGCCGACAGTACCTAAAAGCATCACAAATATACCTTTTCCCATTATCCGAATGGTCGCAAGAATATTTACATCCAGCAGCATAATGGTCAAAAACATCGGTAAGAGATTAGCTCCCATAAAATCATAAACAGGCGCTTTGGTTGGAATGATATGCAGATTTGACATGAGAACCGGAGTCAGATAAATAAATATTAATGGTGGAAGATAATTAAAACCTTTCCATTTTGTTTTTTTTTCCAGAAAGAAAAATAAGGACGCAATAGCCGCTAATACTGCTAAGATTCCTGCCGGTGATGATATTAGAATTTCTGTCATCTCAATTCCGATATTTGGTTGTAAAATTATTTTAATTAACTTAGTATATCAGAAAATAAATGACAATTAAAATTTATATCTTTATATTCTTCATTATTTTATGGATAAATTTGAAATCAAAGATGATTACACCCTATCAAACTGCTGTTCTCCCCGACCGCATGACTTGATTACCGGATATTACAGCCATGATATGTTAATCAAGATTCACCAAAAAAACTGCAAAAACCTGGAAAAAGTAGACCCGCAAAGGTTGATTTCTTTGGATTGGGATGATATACTATGCCGTCGAAATCAATTTAAACCGGATGATGACTATAAAAATCTGAGTGAACTTGATTTTGCTGTTTTACAGCATCACATTGCATATGGAATTGATTACTCACTGGTTGTCGCACGAAAGCAGAACATTACAAAGCAGCAAGCGTTCGACATCCATAATAAACTGCGTGAGTTGAACTTAATAGAAAGAGTTGAAGCAAAGATTGTACAGTATCGAAAAGGCATTGTAGACAACAAATGGATAAAACACAGAAACCACACATACTATGATATTACCGAAAAAGGGAAAAACTACTTAACATACTACTATCAAAACAAGTAATTGATTACGTTTTTTTCGTGTTTTTTTTCGCATTACGGAACAAAACTACAATTAGTAACGTATTTACAAAG
>QQUK01000123.1 GCA_008501655.1 Calditrichota bacterium | reverse complement strand
TTAAGTCAACAAATCCTTCACCTTCTAATACATCCCTGATTCCATTATCATTAAATCTGAAATCAGACGTTACAGTAGTAGCACCCTGAACATTGTTTTCAAAGTTAAATTCACCCATTGTATAGTCAGCACCGGTAACGTTGAGACCATATTCGGTTGTATCCGGGAAAAGGTTTATAATCGGTTCCGGTGCATCATATACACCATTACCGTTATTATCATCATAAGATTCCCAATTAAAATCTGTTACAAAATCATCAGGATCCAAGCCATGCCCCGGGTTGTTTGGATCACCCGGTTTTTGGGTTGTACCGTTTTGTGAATATGAAGTAATAAATTCATAGTTCATATTCTTATTCAACTGCTGAGAAATTTCTAAAGAAAGAGTACTCCATTTGTTTTCACGCCAAGGTGCAGTCTGTGGAGTATAACGGTACTGCCAGGAGAACAATGTCTGCTGCGTCATAGATTTTTTGTAGGATAGAATCATCTTTAAGTTCTGAATCGGACGGAATTTAATATTAGCCATCCAGTAATAGTTATTATAGAGTCTATCCGGAACTCTTAAACCTAACAGATTGAAGTTCCCATCCTGTCTGCGGGTAGTTGGTGTATCATAACTTTCGTACTGATAGACACCGTCGTTTTTATCAACTTCAGCATAGAGGAAGTAAGTTAGTTCTTTATCTTCTAAAGCATTGATACCAAAAGCCGGAAGAATTTTATCTTTCAGAAGGAAATCAGGACCGCTTAATTTAAAGCGCATATAGTCGTAGTTTCTGGAATACTTATTAAGAGACTGATTACCGAAGTCATCAGTAATATACTGCATATTAAATTTTGTGACATCTTTCTGACCGGTCTGAGTCGTAATCTTTACGATACCGGAAAGGGCATCACCGTATTCAGGGTCAAAACCATCTTTAATAACAGTAAATTCCTGAATTGAACCGGATACAAGTGAAAGCTGTGCACCGGACTGACCTAAACCACCAAGGGGATCACCAAGCGGGACACCATCAACGATGTATCCGACTTCAAATGCTCGTCCACCACGAATGAAAACCTCACCCGATGTGTTTGTAACAACACCGGAGACCTGAGTCAGCAATTCATCAACGGTTGTTACCGGCTGACGTTCAATGACCTCTTTCGAAATCATCACTTCGTTCTGAGTTTTGAATTTATCCAGAATATCATGTTTTGCAACAACAGTGATTTCTTCACCGATGTCGGTGACTTTTTTGGAAAGCTTAAAAGATTGTTCTGTTGTTTGGTCAGCCTGAATTGCAACATCAGTTACTTCAAGCTGGTTGTATTCAAGGTGTGTAATACGAAGCGTGTATTTTTTTGGCTCTAATCGTTTAATCAGGTAATTACCATCGAAATCAGTATTCGAACCAAATGTTGTACCAACAATCAATACAGATGCACCAAAGATAGGTTCCCCGGTTTCGGCATCCGTTAGTGTACCTTTTACCTGACCTGTTGATGCAGCAAACAAATGTATTGGTAAGATGGCTATAATCATTGCCATGATGATTATACTTAAAAATCGTCGCTTACCAGTATGTAACATAACTCATCCTCCTGGATATATTAGCAAAAATATTATTTCGTTATCAGTTTTTGTCTGAGAATCGATAGCAGAAATAGTTTAACGTGATACTTCAACTTCAACCATATTAACTACTTACCAACCATCATACTCCTTTAAAATATTTAATAATACAAAATCGGAAGATACCCAAGATTTGCCCTCGAAGTCAAGCGATTTTTTATCTTCCGCCTACCTGACAACACAGTGTATAGACTGATTTTAGTTCAATTCTGTTTAATCGAATCTCTCTTTTCCAAACAATTATTTCTCACATAAATTAACTTATTATTAATTGCTGTTTTCTCACTTTCTGAGAGCTCCAGCAACTCAAGAGGAGAAGAAAAATAGTTCTCGAAAGAACCTTTCAACAGCTTCGCAAAGCGCTGAAACTGCGGAGACTGGACCTTCTCTATTTTATTATCAATCAATACGTTAGTGTCTTTCAGCAGAAGTGCCGGATGTGATTTAAATCCATTAATTTTTATAGACCCATGCTGCAGCACAGAACCTGCGGCACGACGCTGAGCAGATGCTATGATTTTATGCTGATTGGTCATTATTTCATATTTTGCAACTGATTCAAAACAAGGCGCTGAGTGAAAAAAATCTTTCGATTTCTCCTCGTCTATTGACTGTCTGGTAACTGCTGATTCGATTCCAAATTTCTTCAGAGTATCAACAAGTAACGTAGAAATTAAGAGTGAAGATTCTGATATAGATTTTCCAATTTTTTGACTTTCAAGGACTTCGGCACCAATAGCTAAACCATACGTTAACTCCGATTCATCATGAAAAATAGCCCGTCCTCCGGTCGCTCTCCGAATAACCGGTGTCTCCCCTACTTGTTTATGGTTATAAGCTTTTTCAATTCGTTGATTCAGCCCGAATGTTATAGCACCCGGTGACCAGCTATAGAGCCTGAGGATAAACATATCCGGCGTGGATATCACTTTATCAAACATCCATTCGTCGAATGCCATGTTAAAATAAGGATCTGCTGCAAAATGTGAGATAAATCTAAATGTCATTTTCTGAGTATAGTGTAAAAACAGAAAAAAACAATATGTAGAATTGGATAATTAGGAGGCAGTTATTTCTTTTTAAACTGCTTGAGGTCGATATTGTACTGTTTGATTTTCAACCGTAAGGTAGATTCCGGAATATTGAGCATATCTGCAGCATGTTTTTTAACACCGCGTTTTTCACCAAGTGCTTTTTCTATAAATTTCTTCTCATGCTGCTCGAGATAATCATATAATCCGAATTCCTCTGAAAATGAAACATCATCACTATTAACTAATGCCATAGTTTCCGCAGCGGCAGGAGTTGTATTGTTGCTCTGTGAAATCTTTGATGAAACCAGTTCCTGTGAAATAAACTCATTATCACCGGCAAGCAATTCGAGTTTCCGTACTTCATTTTCAAGTTCACGAACATTGCCCTGCCAATCATACGAAATCATAAGCTTTAATGCTTCCGCTGTGAATTTTTTATCTGAATCTTTTAAGAAATGACTGATCAATAATGGGATATCATCTTTTCTTTCCCGAAGTGCCGGAATATGGAATGTCAGAGCTGATAATCGGTAATAAAGGTCCTGACGGAACTGTTTTGCTGACATCAACTCTTTCAGGTCCTTATTGGTAGCCGAAATAATCCTGACATCAACTTTGCGGGAAACCGTTTCCCCAAGCCGGACGATCTCTTTCTCTTCGAGAATTCTTAACACTTTTGCCTGAATTGAAAGAGGCATATCACCGATTTCATCAAGGAAAAAAGTACCGCCGTCAGCCTCTTCAAACAAACCGCGCTTATCAGTATTAGCACCGGTAAATGCTCCCCGCTTGTAACCGAATAATTCCGATTCAAGTAATGTTTCGGGAAGTGCCGCACAATTGACAGATATGAAACGTTTATCTCGTCGATTGGAATTATAATGAATGGCACGGGCTAAGACATCTTTACCAGAACCGGTCTCACCTTCGATAGAAACTGAGATATTTGAATCAACTACCTGACGAACCTGGGCAAGAAGTTCAAGCATCTGGATATTCTTAGTAACGATATTCGGAAAAGCCGCCTTTTCCCGTAACTGATCACGAAGGCGGAGATTATCCTCGGCAAGCTTCTGCTTCTGTATTTCAGCCCATTTAAATGAAATGATATCTGAGAACCCAACCGCAAAATTAAGATCTGACTGAGAAAACGGATTGAGACTGTTATCACGGCTCAGTTTATCAAGATACAGGTAACTTACTGTATTATCAGACATCTTAAACGGTACGACTATCATACTCGCAACGATATCAGATGATTCAGCAAACAATCCATTGATAAACGGATCCCGTCTGCAGTCTAAGAGAATCGATGGTTTCGATTTTGAAATCTCCTCACCGAGAAGTTGCGTAAATGACTTAGCAAATTTTTTCGACTGATGCGTCGAAATCGGGAATGATGAGTGTATCAGAGGCTCTTCGTTATCAGATGTATAGACAAGTGCTCTATCAGCATTTGTCCTATTGATAAGTACTGTAAATATCTGCTCTAAATTAGAACTTCTGATATTTGATATTTCAGATGGAGTAATTAAATTACCAAAAATTTTAAATTCATTATTCTGCGATACAGATAAAGCAACAGCATTCTCTGAAAGTGATTTTAAAAACTTTGAGACCGCCCTGGTTTTAACCTTATCATTCTGTTCAGCAAATACAGTTTCAGCTTTTGAGAGTGCTTTGAAACCTTCAGATAATTCACCAATCTGACAGGCGTACATTCCAGCACGAAATTCTGTCTCAGCAATCCAATAATCAAGATTGAGCTTCTTAAACAATTTTTCAGCTTCTTCAAAAATCTGCCTGATTTCTGCTTCATTATCGGTTTTTGCTTTAATCTTAATTTCTGCTGATTTCAGAAGTGTCCGCGCCAATTCAAACGGATCGCCGACCTCACGGGCTATATCGACAGCCTGTGTGATATATTCGATAGCTTCATCATATTCTTCTTTAAGAGTATAAACATCTGCAATTACTTTTTTGGAGAGAGCGATCTCAATTCTCTCTGAGATAGCAAGAGAAATCTCAAGCCCTTTCTGTGCATATTTCATCGCTTCATCAATATTATCCAGGGCGAGTTCAACCTCAGCAAGTCTTCTAACGACCTGAGAGACAAGTGCTGAACCGGGAGCAATCATCAGTCCTTTTTCATAAGCTTTGGATAAAATAGATTTTGCTTTATACATATCTCCCTTTTCGTAGTGTAATTCACCGGCGTATTCAAGATATATGACCTTTTCACGGACCATATCAAGACGGGAGATAATCTCTAATGCATTATCAAGTGATTTTGAGGCGAGGTGGAATTTTCTCTGACGAATCTGGAGAAAACCGAGCACTAATGTATGCAGTGCAACGGAGAAATCCTGCTCTTTTGATTTATTATATTTAATGTTTTCCAGAATATCTTCTTCAGCACGTTTCCAGTCACCTAAGAGAATCCTGACTGTTGCCAGGTTACCGGTGAACTGCATAACTTTTTTCTGGTCATTGTTAACAAGAAGGATTGCTTCTTCCAGATATTCAACAACTGCTTTAAAATTACAGCGAATCAATGATGTATATGCAAGGTTGTTGAGAGCAACAGCCTGACCTTCGGAATCATTGCATCTCCGATAAGCACTTATGGCATCACGAGCTCTGATTTCGGCATTTTTGAAATCACCTATTGAGTTATAGGACTTGGATAAAATCTGCTGAACTTTACCATATCTTTTATGCAGGGCAAAATCAGCGAGTAATTTTGCACCTTTGAGGCCGTTTTCTATAGCTTTTTTGTAATTACTTTTATAAAACTCATTATCAGCATTTAATGAATAGTACAAACCAAGTTCATGGCGATTCGAGAGATAGTCATCGATGTTGATATTTGATAACTCTTCATCAGCATTACTATACTTACGCTGTCTGAAAAGCTCTTCTATTGTCAGAAGCTTTTTATCAAAAACCAATTTGGGCGAGGAAAGATTCAT
>QQUK01000248.1 GCA_008501655.1 Calditrichota bacterium | reverse complement strand
AATCCAAAAGATGGGAATTACGGGACGATTTAGTTGGTTGGAATACTGTTCAGCCGATTTCGCTAATGCTAAAGCTTTGATTAAAATCAGTAATGAACCTCCGAAAAACCCTGCTTGCTGACCTGTACAGATAGCTATTGTCTTGCTATCTTTAAGAAGTTCGATATTATCGAATGTTTTTTCACCTGCGTTGTACAGTCTGTTTTGCTTCGTTAAGATTTCAGTTATTTCTGAACGGAGATATGAACGTTTTTCAAGACTATCTATCACTTGTTCAAAAGATTCTGCCGGATAAAATTTACCGACAGAATCTTTTTTTGAAATAAAATCGAGATATATTTTTGAATAGCCTAAATCTTTAGTTGGGGCTATCAAGCTGCTCATCTAATAAGTTTCCTTCAGAGTCGTACGCTTTAACTTTAAAAAGCCGTTTCAAATATTCTACAATATCATCAATAATTGAATAAACTACAGGAACAACGACCAAAGTCAACAATGTAGATGAAATAATTCCACCTATTGCTGCCCGAGCCATCGGGGAGCGCATTTCAGCACCCGGTCCAAGTTCAAGGGCTATAGGAAGCATTCCAAAGACAGTTGCAAATGTAGTCATCAGAATCGGTCTCAATCTTACCGGCCCAGCTATTAATATTGCTTCAAATTTTGAAACACCTTTTTCCCGCTGTTGTTTCACAAAATCTATCAATAATATAGCATTTTTTGTAACCAGCCCCATGAGCATAACAATACCTATCATCGAGAATATCGAAAAGGAAGAATTAAACACCAATAATCCTAAAATAGCTCCAATCAGAGAAAGTGGTAAGGAAATCATAATAGACAGCGGATCAAAAAATGATTCATATTGAGATGCCAGGAGAATATAGATAAAAATAACAGCCAGCATCAATGCATTTAAAATATTCGCGTTTGATTCCGAACGCATCTGCTCTTCCCCAACCGGCGACACAGAATATCCCGGCGGCAGATCCAATGAATCGACTTTTGCCAGAATTTCGTTTGAAATCGTACCGGAGAAATACCCGGTTAATACATTTGAGTTAATTCGAATTTCATTCTGACGGTTAAATCTATTATATTCACCTATTGTAGATTGTTTTTCGATACTTGCATACCGGCCGATCGGAACTAAAAATTTATCAAGCCCATCTACTTCTTTATTACTTTCTACTAATATTCGTTCAAGGTCGTTCGTTGACGACCGGTATTTTTCCTGAAGTTTGACACGGACATCAACCTCATCATCACCATCTTTAAATTTGGTGACAACATCACCTTCAACCAAGTTTCGTAAAGTCATCGGAATCATCGACAAGGACATACCTAAATCATCAGCCTTCTTTCGATCGACATTAATCTGGATTTCCGGTTTACCTTCAGCCATCGAATTATCAACATCAATTGTACCCGGAATATCCTGTATCATCTTCTGGATATTTAAAGCGTACGTCCGCAGAACTTCCCGGTCATCACCTCGTACTGACATCTCAATCGGCTTAGATGATCCGCCTTCAGACGGCTGTATTGCAATTGATGATTTTATACCCGGAACAGTGGAAATCAAAATCCTGACCGAGTCAGCGAGGTTTTTTGCATGAATTTCACGTTCTTCGGCAGACGTTAGATTAACAAGCAGACTTGCTTCCTGGACAGTACTGTTTCCGGAACCGATAGTGACGAATTTGTCGACAACTTCAGGGAGCTGACTCAAAATACCTTCCACCTGACCTACCCGTCGCGATGTTTCATTCAGCGATGTACCCGGAGGAGTTTCTATTGTTAAATACAATTTACCCTGATCCGGCTGGGACATCCATTCCTGTCCTACAAATTGTGCTAAGTACAGTGAGGAGAAAAAGATCATTATTGATACAATTATTACAACCCATCTGTGCCTCAAAGATGCTGCCAGAAGTTTTTTGTAAGAAGGCAAAAGAGCATCAAACATCCGGTTCCAATACCCGAGGACTTTGAAGATCGGTTTTGTAATGCTTGATTTTTCACTTATAATATCATCAACGTTTGCAGAGAGTGTTTTCTTCAACATCCTCGACGAAAGCATCGGAGTCAAACTAAACGCTACAAATAATGAAACAAGAACAGAGAATGCTACGGTAACACCAAACTGATAGAAAAATCGCCCTACGATATCTTCCATAAATGCCACCGGTAAAAAGACAACCATGATAGTAAATGTTGTTGCCATAACAGCAAGTCCGATTTCATTTGTACCGTCAATTGCTGCCCTAAATGGATTTTTTCCCATACTTAAGTGACGGTAGATATTTTCAACAACAACAATGGCATCATCAATAAGTATTCCTACCGCAAGAGAAAGACCAAGCAAGGTCATGAAGTTAATTGTAAATCCAAGTAGTTTCATCAAAGTAAATGTTGCGATAATCGAAATCGGAATAGAAAGACCAGTTATAATCGTAGGTTTGATATCCAAGAGGAACAGGAAAATAATGATCACCGCTAAAAGAGTACCTATTGAAATATTAAAGATCAATTCATGGATTGAATCATTGATAAATACAGACTGGTCATCAACTATCTGAATCCTTACGTCAGGAGGCAGTTCATCTTGAAGTCGTTTGATCTCTTTTTTTACATTTTCAGCAAGTTCAACAACATTGGAACCGGATTGCTTTACAACATTTAAAGCCACAGTCGTATTCCCATTAAATCTTGAGAGCGAGCGTTGATCAACAATCGTATCCGAAACGATTGCGATATCAGAAAGATATATAGGTGTACCTTTTCTGTTTTTGACGATTATGTTGTTAAAATCATCAACAGATTCCAGCCTACCCTTAATTCTAACTAAAAATTCCTGAGAAGCTTCATCAACTCTACCTCCAGGAATCTCCATATTTGCTGCAGAAATTGCATTTTGAACATCGGTGATTGTCAGCTGGAGTGACTCCATCGTTTCAGGATTCAGACCAACCTGAATTTCCCGTTCAAATCCACCAACCAGTTCAACACTTCCAATACCGTTTATCGTTTCAAGACGGGTTTTAATTTTATCTTCAGCGATATCAGTGATTTCCTTAAGCGGTCTTTCACCGGCAAGGATTAATGACATTATCGGCTCACCGCCAATTTCAAACTGCGTGACAACCGGGTCTTCTATATCTTCAGGTAACTCATTAATAATACCTGCTATTTTCTCCCGAACATCCTGAGCGGCTAAAGCTCCATCTTCATCAAGTTCGAATTCTACGATAACAAGTGAAACACCTTCAATCGAATTGGAAGTCAGATTTTTAATCCCGGAGATCTCATTAACTACTTCTTCTATTTTCTTAGAGACTTCTGTTTCAATTGTTTCCGCCGATGCTCCCGGATATGCTGTCTGTACAACTACTAAAGGAAAATCAACGTCGGGAAACATATTTACCGATAGTCCCATGTATGAGAACCATCCGATAACCAGAAGAGCTCCAATCATCATTGTCGCAAAGACAGGTCGTTTTATTGATATTTCAGAAAGTTTCATATAGCACCTTTAGTTTATTTCAGTAATACGAATTTCTGTTGAATCGTCCAGATATTCCTGACCGATTGTAATCAGTGTATCCGATTTTTGCAGACCGGAAAGAACTACGATATCACCATTATTGTCAGCACCAAGTTCAACAGCTTTCAAATAAGCCATACCATTAAATGCGACAAACACCATATCCTGTTCATTACGTATCTGTACAGCTTTACGCGGGATA
Organism: Calditrichota bacterium; assembly: GCA_008501655.1. GTDB lineage: Bacteria > Zixibacteria > MSB-5A5 > GN15 > FEB-12 > QQUK01. The sequence continues at coordinate 1,879 of QQUK01000248.1, read as the reverse complement.
ACAATCACATCGTTTAGAATTTCAGCAACATATTCAATTCGTACAAACATACCCGGTTTTAAATCTTTACTTATGTTTTCCAGAATAGCTTCAACTTTAAAAGCTCTGCTGATAGGGTCAGCAGATGATGCTATAGCAGAAATCTTACCGGATGTTTTACTGTTTGTTTTTTCATTCAAAACAGAAACTTTGGCACCAATTTTCATCGAAGCAATTTCATTCGGATTAACTTCAAATGTTACCCGTAGCTTTTCTGAATTCGCGACCGTTGCAAGTTTCTGCCCCACCTGTACGAAATCTCCTTCGGAAACATCAATCGAAGTCACTACTCCTGCGATAGGTGATTCTATTTCAACAAGTCGGGATGCAGCATCATATGATGCTTTTTTAACTTTATAATCAGTTTCGGCTGCATCAAAATCCAATTCGGAGACAGCACCTTCTTTGTAAAGATATTCCATCTTCTCATACTGCTTTTTAGCATTAAGATACAGTTCCCTGGTTTGCAGATAATTAGAAGAAGGACCTGTCTTATCTAACAAGAGAATTTTCTGATTTGCTTTGACTTCATCACCTTCCCTGACATCGATAGATTCAACAGCTTCAGAAACTTTTGCATACACAGTTGTCTGCTTTTCACCTTTTAATGAACCGGTGTAATTTTTCTTCATTTCAATCGTTTCAGTTTTAACAAGCTCAGCTTTAACAGCTATAGCCGGTTTAGCAAGTTCTGTCTCTTTTGCCTCATTTCCTGAACAGGAAACAAGAGCAATTGAAACTAAGAGTACTGTGATTATAAGAATTATTTTTTTCATATTATTCCCGTTTTTTAAAACTCTATAGTTGTGACACGTTTAAGTTCTGATTTTGCTGTTTCAAATGAATATTTGGCATAAGCCAGTGAATTACGTGCTTGTGTTAATGCTGATTGAGCAGAAATTACTTCAAGCTGGGTTCCAACACCTGATTCATAGCGAACATTCGCAATACGGAGACCTTCCTCAGCCTGATTAATTGTTTCAGATTGTACATCAAGTGACTTTTTTGCTTCAATTAACATATCGTATGCTTTTTCAACTTCAAGTTCCAGATTTATCCGTTTGTCCCGTTCATCAATTTCAGCCTGTTTATATTCTGCATGATATTTTTTCACATTCCCTCTTGTCTCGCCACCCTTAAATATCGGTATAGAAACGGTAATTCCGGCAGACCAGGAGGTTGTGCTATTCTGTGACAAAGAAAGTTGATCTGAGGTAGCGTTCCAATTGTAGCTTGATACAGCTTCAAGTTTCGGATAATAGTCAGCTTTCATTATTGATACAGCCCGTCGACTCATCTCGGTTGTATATTCAGCCTGTTTTAACTCCGGCCGGTTTTCCATTGCATAGGCAACAAGTGAATCAAGCTTCAGATTTTCAACAACTGCTACATCTGAATTAATATCTACAAGCTGAATTCTCTCATCTAAAGGAATACCAATAAAAGATTTTAAGTCCTTCTGCGCCAGTTTTACTGCCGACTCTGTTTGAATCAGTTGAGGCTGCAGATTTGCTTTTTCAACTTTTGCACGCAGAAGTTCGTATTCAGAGATCATCCCCTTGTCATAAAGTTTCTGAGCAACCTCAAGATTTTCGCTGTTTGCTTCATATGCTTTCAAAACGACATCATAGTTTGATTGTGTCAGGATTGCTGCATGATACAGTTTTTCAGCAGCAGCAACAATGTTGTACTCAACCTGATGAACCAATGCATTGGCATATTTTTTATACAGTTTTGCTACTTTGTACGCATTGATTACTCTTCCGCCGCACCATAATGATTGCTTTAATGAAAGCGATGTACCAAAGTCATGTTTAAACCCGGTTTTAAATGAGATTGG
>QQUK01000326.1 GCA_008501655.1 Calditrichota bacterium | reverse complement strand
GATTACAATCACCGCAGCTGCAGCAATAGCATAAACGCCTGATTTTCCTAAAGAAAAATCAAACTTGCTTTTCTGATAACTTTTGGGAGGTAAATTTATGTCTATCATCATATTTTCGTTGTACATCGTCTTACCTCACTTTTCTCATAGCAAGTCCTACAGAAACTGAAAGAAGCGGTGCTATTTTTTCAGGCTGCAGATACTGGAATAATTCCGGATCGTAATCTATATTTCTTAAAGGATTAGCTATTTCAAGTGGTGTATTCAGTTTGGTCTGAAGGAATTCAGGGAGGTATGGAATCAATGCTCCGCCGCCTGACAATACTATCCAATCAACATTATCAACTTTTGCCTGTGATTTGTAATAGGAGAAAGCAAGTTCAATACCGGAGATAAGTTCATCAGTTGCCGAGATAATTGTAGCCTTAAGCATATCTTCATCAATTGATTCATTCATCTCACCTTTGAGTGCTTTAATGGTCAGTTCAGGATTGAGACGGAATTCTTTCTGAATAGCGTTGTAAATTTCACGAGTACCGGCTGATACGTCACGGGTAGTCTGGAAAGTACCTTCGTGCATATAGGTGATATTGGTAACATCATTTCCTATATTTACAAGTGCGGTAATCCGTGTCGGATCGATTTCATAATTACCAACGTACGAGTTATAGATTGCAAGTGCATCATCATCGACAACAACCGGACGGAGTCCGCATTCTTCGATTAACTCAAGATAATTATGAAGGAATTCTTTTCTGGCAGCAACAAGGAGAACATCCATTTTATTAGCATCATCATCCGTTTTGATAATGTGATAATCAAGTGAAACATCATCCACATCAAACGGTGCTCTTTGTTCTGTTTCGAACAGAATAGCCTGTTCAGCTTCGTTCCCGGTTTTTTTGTCAATAGTGAATCGGTCTGTTATAACACCATGTCCACTGATTGAAACTACGACATCTTTAATCTTCGGATCTGTCTGATCGATGAGAGACTGGATATTAAAGATAACAGCTTCGCGGTCTCTGATCTCATCAGCAACGATAGCTTCCGGCGGAAATTCTCTAACGCCGATAGCTGAAACTGAATAGCCAGATTTCGTATGATCAAGCTTCACTAACTTAACAGAGTTGGCTCCGATATCTAATCCGACTGTACTTTTTTTGCCTCGTGACAATAGCATAAGCTAATTCTCTTTATTTTATTCGTTAAAATTCTTATTTCTATTATCGTCATAATTCTCTTGCGATTAACCGCAATTTTGAGAAATACAACATTTATTTGCACAATTCCTTAACATGACTATTACTGTTGATATTGTATCGGAAATATTGGAAAGACCCTTTACACCTTTTTCGGAGGTATTCTGTATCTTATTGTCAGACAACAAAAAAGCCCGCAGTAGCGGGCTTGATAAATCTGTCAGAATTGACATTTTTTAAAAAACAGCTTAATAATAATAACCATCCGATTTGACACGACCTGTTGAAGCTAAGACATTAATCTGGTTAATCCCGATAATATTATCATTATAAATCATACAGGCGATATTCCCTCCACCGGCAAAAATAGCGGAACCATTAGGACGAAAAGCGATTGCTGAGTTGGTTAAATCTGTTGTAAGTGTAGTAAATTCCCGGGATAGCGTATCAACTCTGATTGCTGAGTCTGAAGTTTGATAGACATTATAAAAAGATGATGTATCAGCTTTTTTATACAATGTAACGGTTCTGGCCGTAGCGTCAAAATGAACGCCGTAATAATCTTTTTGAGAAATAGCCATTGACCGGGCAAGACGAATTGTAGAAGAGACCTTTTTAGTCGCAGTTCTAAAAGTCATCCTGTCATATTCTTTTGCAAATCTCGGTACAGCCATAGCTGAGATAATACCAATAATAACAACTGTTACCATCAGTTCTATGAGAGTAAAACCATGTTCTGTTTTAATTTTGTTTTTCATATTATCATCCATTCAATTGATTTCTGTTCATTTATCTCAATTTTCATTTTTGATATATGCATAAACTGTTCCAACTTTCTAATACTGTAGATTCTACTTTTAAAGTTATTGATTTAAAGCGGGTTACAATGATATTTAATTTGAAATGTTATTTATAATCTGAACATATTTTTAAAATTATTGTTAATAAAGTATGGGAATCTTCCTATATAAATAGGACAGAGACAAATTATGTTGACAATGAAGCGTTTTCCGTTACTTTACATAAAGTACTTACTACACACCGACTTCAAGTCAGCCAATCTGAAAGGAACATGTATGGCAAATCCTACTTCAATGAGATTACTTACCGCCAGTTTGTTATTAATTTTTAGTGTATCCACTGCAGGAGCAGCCGTTTCTGATAATTTAAAAGCGGATGCATTTGTTAAACAGCCTGAAGCTGTTAAAATTAAACCGGAAGTTAAATCATACCTTTTAGCTAAAGAATCCGAAAAAGTAAAAGTCTGGATATTCTTTACAGATAAAGGTGTATTTGACAAATCAGGATTTGAACAGAAAGCCGCCACTATTAATATATCTGAAAAAGTAATGAATCGACGGGCAAAAGTAAATTCTGCCGAAGTTCTTTTTGCTGATTTACCGGTTGAGAAAACTTATGTCGAACAGATTACAAATCTTGGTGCAACTCATAGGCGGTCTTCGAAATGGCTCAATGCAGCGAGTTTTGAAATGACTATCGAACAGATGGAATCAACCTCATCATTTCCATTTGCTGCATCAGTCAGACCGATGGTAGGATTTAAAAAGGAAGTAGAGATAGCACCTGATATAATTGATATTGAACCGACTCCTGACCAATCATATAAATCTCCCGATGCTCTTAACTACGGATCTTCATTTACCCAGTTAAATCAGATAAATGTTCCGGCGGTACATAATAAAGGATATACCGGTGCCGGAGTAACGTTGTGTCTGACCGATACCGGTTATCGGAAATCTCATGAAGCTTTTGCTGCTGCTTATTCAGGCGGCAGAGTATTAGATGAATATGATTTTGTATTTGATGATAATAATACTGCGAACGAAATTGACGATTGGTCCAGTCAGTGGAATCACGGTACATTAATCTGGTCTGTTTCAGCCGGTCAGCTTGACGGTACGATGTACGGTCCTGCTTATAATGCCAATATTCTACTTGCAAAGACTGAAGATGTCCGTTCAGAAACTCAGGTTGAAGAAGATAACTGGGTTGCAGCACTTGAATGGGCTGATTCTCTTGGTGCTGATGTAATCTCAACTTCTCTCGGTTATTCCGATTGGTATACATCTTCCGACTATGATGGTGCTACAGCAACGATAACTCTCGCAGCCAATACATGTGCATCCTTAGGGATTGTTCTTTGTAATTCAATGGGAAATTCTGGTCCCGGACCTCTTTCCCTTTCACCTCCGGCAGATGCATTTAATATTCTTGCAGTCGGTAATGTAAATTCTTCCGGAACTATATCAAGTTCCTCTTCACGGGGACCGACATTTGACGGACGAACCAAACCGGAAGTCTGTGCTATGGGTTCATCAACTTTTTCAGCATCATCGTCAGGTGACCAGAACTACACAACAGCAAGCGGTACTTCCCTTTCGACTCCTCTTGTTGCCGGTGCTGCCTGTTTGCTTATTGAAGCCCGCCCGACTTTTCCTCCGGCACTTATCAGATTAGCTCTTATGGAGACAGCTGACAATGCTGCCACTCCTGATAATAATTACGGCTGGGGTATTTTGGATGTAGATGCTGCCCTGAGCTGGGGTGTTACAATCGACCAGGACGTCCAGGTCGGCGAAGCACCGTTAGCTGTTAATTTTACGGGAACTTCCGGATTGACGGTTACATCATGGGAATGGGATTTCGGAGACGGAAATATGTCGACCGATCAGAATCCGACTCATGTTTATACCAACCCGGGCAGTTATGATGTCACCCTTACCATTGATACTGAATATGGACTTATTACAGATACCAGAACCGGTCAGATTTCAGCTTTAGGTGATACCCTTACTTTTGCAACCGACTCAGCATTTGCCGGACAGCAGGCTGTAATGTCTGTCAACCTGACAAACTCACAACCTCTTTCGCAGATTCAAGTACCGATAGTGCATACTGGCGCACCGCTTTTAAAATTTGATTCAGCTCATGCCGGCAGCCGGACTTCCTATTTTGAACAAGTCACACCGGTTGGCTGGGATTCATTTAATAGCCGCTATACATATAGACTAACGGCTGACAATGGTGGTGGGGCTCCTGATTTGGCACCTGGTTCCGGTGAAGTCCTTAAATTGTTTTTCACCATAAATGAAGATGTGCTTGGCGGAAACTTGTATCCGGTAGATACAACAGATTTCCAGTTCCCGGTTTTGATGACATCACCCTACTTAGCATATACACCTAAGTTTGAACAGGGAAATGTGAAAGTTACCGATGTTCTCCGTGGTGATTTGACTTATGATTTTGGTATAGATATCAGTGATTTAGTCTATATGGTCAGCTTCTCATTTGGAGGCGGACCGGCACCGTTGGCAAAACAGATGTATGATGTAAACGCTGATTTAACTTTAGATATTGCTGATATAACATATTTGGTGGCATTTATGTTTTCCGGTGGTCCTCCCCCGGTCAGTCCGTAGAAGATTTTAGAGAAAAAAAGCGAGGATGATTGTCCTCGCTTTTTTTTATTTGCAAGATTCGCATAAAAGAGTAAAATTCTTGTGAATAGTTTTCCCTTTTTTTACTTTAACATCTTTAATCTTATATCTGCTACACTTTAATAAATCAAATTTTGAACTATAACTTACTTGAATATTATATTTACCTTGTGGAAGAACAAGCTCATATGTCCCAATTGCTGATGTTTTAGTAAACAACATCTCAGAATCACTTTTACAAATAATTAATGCTCCTGAAACATTTCCTATAAAACCGCCTGCTTGATAGGCAGGAGTATTGTTATTATCACTTAAGCGTACGAAGCCTGAAATTCTTCCAAAGTCAGAACTATCTACTGCACTTGATGGTTCTATGGTCTTAATTAAATTATGTTCTAACTCATATTCTTTCTCTGCTTTATTTACTTTATTCATTAACAATATCATAATAGTGTCTTTTTCTATTCCAATTTCAACTTCTTGTAATAACGTAAAGCAATCAAGTCTTGTTACTTTTAATAAATATGACTTTTTTGATAGATGTTTTATTTGAAAGAAACCATCATCATTTGAAACAGCTCCTATTGAATCTGATTCTAATATCCTAATAACAGTTCCTACAAGTGGGGATAATAAGTTATTCTGATAATCTTCATAATCATAAACAAAACCTGATAACACACAATCACATTCTTCTTCCGCACAAACATCAATAGTTAAAAATATTATTAAAAATACTATTAAATATTTCACATATCCTCCACATCTTGTCTCTCTATAAAAACGTACAAATTGATTATATGTGCAAATTAAAAGGCAGAACCACTAAAGGGTTCTACCCTACTTACTGACAGCATAGTTTAACTTATGTCGACAACACCTTTTTTCAAGTCACCCTGAGTCCGCCTCGGCGGAAAGGGGACTTAAAAAGGCAGGTCTCAGGGAGACCTGTCCTACAATCATTTGCTGTCAGGCGAGACG